>JASHQG010000538.1 GCA_030037665.1 Acetobacteraceae bacterium | reverse complement strand
TGAGGTTCTCGATCCCGAAGCGCGCAAAGGCGATAGTCCCCCCCTCTACGTCGCCGACGTGGAAGATGGCCAGGCAGCCGTCCTCGGGGCCATTTCAAGAGCGACCTCGAGCCGCCAATCGATGTCCTCGCCCGGCGTCTCGGCGACACGGGCTATGGTGAAGACCGTGTTTGGCGCAGCCATGATCAGGCTGCCTCGCGCTTGGTACGCGATTGCCAGCTCCAGGGGAGCCGTTGGTCGAGCCTCTGGGCAGGATGACCGGCGATACGGGCCAGCACATCAGCGAACCACGCCTGCGGATCGATGATGGTTCATCCACGCCGCCACGATCAGGCTGTGCACCATTGCCGGCCGCGCGGCTCCGCCTCGACCGCGCCTTGCGCGGTGACCACGTCAACGACTGCTACAAGGGGCGCGCCCTGCTGCAGCCAGGCGTCTGTTGCTCGGCGGTGGAATGCTATGTCGCAGCCTGTTATCGGCGTGATGGTGGTTTTTCTCGGTCGGACACATGCACCGGAAAATGCTCCGATATGTCGAATTCGGCGTCTTTCCGATCATGGACACGGTGCCGACATTCGGGATCGCACACGATCCGATCGACGAAGCCATGCAGATGATCCCTGACGTGCTGCACAATGACCCGGCCTTGCGGGGGCCGAATTCGCAGCGGGCGATCGCGTTTCGCAGAACGCGCATACCCTTCTATTCCGCTGTGCATGGATTGACCGAACCAGCAACCTCATGATGTCGTTAGAAACGAGCCGCAATATTGCCAATGAAAAATGCGGCCACCGGGAGGGACCGATGACCGGCATCACCGAGCCGACATCCGACGTGTTTGCTGCCCTCGACGAGCAGCGGATGTCGCGGCGGCAGATTTACGCGATTGTGCTCGTAGCACTTGGCGAATTCATCGACGGCTATGACCTGATCGTCATGGGCGCCGCACTGATCCTGCTGCGGCCGCAATTCGAGCTGACACCATCGCAAATCGGGCTGCTGGGCGGCGCCTCGTTCATCGGGGCTGCCGTCGGCATGTTCGTGTTCGGTGACCTTTCCGACCGTCTCGGCCGCCGTGCAATCTTCGTCGCCAACCTGATCTTCTTCGTCGTGTTCTCTATTATTTCCGCATTCGTCACGACGTTGCCGCAGCTCTTCGTGGCGCGTTTCATGGTGGGGATTGGCGTTGGCATGGATGTACCAACGTCAATGGCGTACATTGCCGAGATATCACCACGCCAGCGACGCGGCATGCTGTCCGGCATGGTGGTCAACCTCACCTGGGTCATCGGTGCCATGTCGTCATCGCTTATCGCATTGCCCCTGATCGACTGGACCGGGGACAATGCATGGCGCTGGATGTTTGGCCTTGCGGCCGTTCCCGCCGCCCTGGTGCTGGTCGGGCGGCAGATACTTCCGGAGTCGCCCCGCTGGCTGCTGTTGCACCGTCGCACTGCGGAAGCGCGCGAGGCACTCGCCACGTTCGGTGTCGTGGTCGACGACGAGCAGCTCGCCCGCATCGCCGCACGGCGCGGTTCGTACGCCGAACTGTTCCAGCCGCCCTGGCGTACCCGAGTGCTGCTGGTCGCGCTGGTGTTCATCCTGAATTGCATCGCCGGCCCGCTGGCGACGATCGCCGCGCCCTTCGTGTTCCACTCGGTTGGTGCCTTGTCGATCACAGCGAGCCTGTTGTTCAGTGCCGCGGTGTGGGTCGCCGGCATGTGTGGCTTACTCACCGGCGGTCTCTTGGTCGATCGGGTCGGACGGCGACGTCTGCTGTGTATCGGCGCCATTGCGGCGGGGTGCTCGGCGCTTGGCATGAGCTTCGCAGGGCCGGCCAACGCCGCGCCGCTGATCGTAGGTTATTTCGCATTCGGTTTCTTCCTGTGGCTTGGTCCGGCGTTCATCACCTGGGTATGGTCAAGCGAGCTATTCCCCACCCATTTGCGGGGCCGGTCGCAAGGCTTCTGCAACGGGTTCTGTCGCCTGGCGATTGCCGCCAATATCTTTCTCATTCCGGTCGGTGTCGCGGAGATCGGCTTCCGCCTCTCGATCATTATCTTGGCGGTACCGTTGTTCGCTCTTGTGCTGTTAGTAACCAGGCTACCCTTCCTCGACAGCGACCAGTTGAGCCTCGAAGCGCTTGCGAAGGGGGCGGAGTGAGTCTGTGCGGCAACCTTGTGTGCTGCTGCCCCGGACGTGGCGCCCCCCTCCATTCATTGGCACCAACGATGCAGACGAGGCGCCTGGAACGCTGTCCGCAGAGGCATCACTCCTTCACGCCGCCAGCCATCAGACCGCGCACCAGACAGGAGCGGACGAAGAAGGAGAATCCCAGCACCGTCAGCACCATCACACCGGCGGCGACGATCGTGCCCCACAGCCGGCCGGTGTATTGCATGACGATCGCCACCGGCACGCACGGCGACCGAGCGCGGGAATCGGCACGGCGATGCAGTTCTGTTGTGGCAGCCTCACCGACCGCTACTCAGCCAACGTCTGTGCGCCGCCGAGGCGAGCGACAATCCCGCGTATTGCGGGACAAAACGCCAAGCACCATCATGGTCACGACCGCGCTGCCATAGCCCTGGTAGGCAATCCTGCCCAAGAAAACAATGTGGCCTCGGGACAACTGTCTTAGACCGCCGCTGCCGATTGATCGATTCTTCCGAGAAGCCAATCGCTGAGCAGTGGCGGCCTTGGCGATCGTGAGCCATAGCCGTACTGGCACCGGCATATAGGCGTGTTATCGTCCCCGTTCGTAGTCCTTTTGATGCAACCCCGGATTAATCTGCGGAGGACGCGGCGCAGCCAGGTTGACGGTCAACCGTGATCCTGTCGCCGAACGAGCAGGAAGCGCTGTTAGGGGAGTGGGAGGGTAGAGTTATGTCCGACTATGATTTGATTGTCCGCAATGCCCGTATCGTCAACGAGGATCGCGAGACCGAGGGAGACATCGCGGTCAAGGACAGTCGCATCACCGCCATAGGGCCCGCGATCAGGGGTAGTGGCGCCCGTGAGATCGATGCCGGCGCAAAGCTCGTGTTGCCGGGTGGTGTCGACAGCCACGTCCACATCGAACAGCAATCAGGCATGGGCGTCATGTGTGCCGATGATTTCTATACCGGCACCGTCTCGGCGGCGTTCGGCGGTACCACGACGGTCATTCCCTTCGCCGCCCAGCACCGCGGCATGTCGCTACGCAAGGTAGTGGAGGAGTATCACGCGGCGGCCACGCCCAAGGCGGTGATCGACTATGCCTTCCATCTGATCGTGTCAGATCCCACGCCACAGGTTTTGGGCCAGGAGCTGCCGGCGCTGATCAAGGACGGCTATACCTCGTTCAAGGTCTACATGACCTACGAAGCGCTGAAGCTGAGCGACTATCAGATTCTCGACGTCTTGGCGCTGGCGACGCGCGAAGGCGCGCTCGTGATGGTGCATGCCGAGAACCACGACATCATTCAGTGGCTGGCGCATCACCTTGTCGGCCAGGGCCATGTGGCACCGAAGTTTCATGCCGTGGCGCATGCCCGGATTGCAGAGGCCGAAGCGACCAACCGCGCGATCGCGCTGGCGCGCCTCGTCGATGCACCTATACTGATTGTGCACATGTCGGAGATCGAGGCCATTGAGACACTGCGCCAGGCACAGAGGAGGGGGCTGAAGATCTTCGGCGAGACGTGCCCGCAGTACATCGCCCTGACCGCCGACGAGTTGGATAAGCCCGGCGTCGAGGGCGCCATGTGGTGCTGTAGCCCGCCGCCGCGCGACGCAGAGGCGCAGGAGGCGGTGTGGGCCGCGCTGAAGGACGGTACGCTTCAGACGTTCTCCTCCGATCATGCGCCCTATCAGTTCAACGAGAAGGGCAAGATCCCAAAAGGCGAAAAGACGACCTTTAAGGAGATGGCCAACGGCGTACCCGGGATCGAGATCCGCCTGCCGCTGCTTTTCTCCGAGGGAGTACAAAAGGGCCGCATCACCCTGCAGCAGTTCGTGGCACTCACTGCGACCAACCATGCACGTCTCTACGGTCTCTATCCGCGCAAGGGTACGATCGCCGTGGGCTCGGACGCCGACTTTGCGATCTGGGATGCGGATAAGGACGTCACGGTGCGCTGGAAGGATCTGCACGACAATGTTGGCTACACGCCTTACGAGGGTCGCGAGATCAAAGGCTGGCCGATCACGGTCGTGAGCCGGGGCCGTGTGATTGTCGAGAATGGCAAGCTCCATGCTGCGCGTGGTTCCGGTCAGTTCCTGCCTTGCGCTTCGCCCGATTCTTCCAAACCGCTGGGCAGGGCGACCCCAGAGCTGCAGGCAATGGGTCGGTTGGGAGCAAGGCCGTTGTTTTAGCATCATCCTGAGCGCCGCCAGGGTGTGACGGAAGTTACAGAGGACACATCGTCGGGATGAGAAACTTCGTGTCGCTCAGAACGGCAAGGAAGAAGGGGCAGCCTGCGTGGCTCATCGTCTGAAAGTCTCCGCCGCCCAGCTC
>JASHQG010000537.1 GCA_030037665.1 Acetobacteraceae bacterium | reverse complement strand
GTGCGTTGCCAGGCCGAATCGGAAAAGCCAGTCATCGCGCTTGTCCTTTGCTACGGCAACACAGCCTCAGCCTCGATCTCCACCTTGAGTTCCGGCAGCACGAGCTTGGAGACCTCAACCAGTGTCGATGCCGGACGGTGTTCCCCGAAGTAACGCTGCCGTGCCGGATTGATCAGCGGCCGGTCGTCGATATTGGTGAGAAAGACCGTAACCTTCACCACATGCTCTGCGCCGCCGCCTACCGCCTTCAGGCACGCCTCGAGATTGCGCAGAGCCAGATCGAATTGTTCCACCACGCTGTCGGGAACGGAGCCGTCTGCCGCCATGCCAACTGTTCCGGAGACCCAGATGTGATGGCCGGCGCGAACGACGTGGCAATAATGGCTGACCGGCTCCGGTTGTCCCTTGAGCATCACGCGGGTGATCGCGGGCATGACATTCTCCCTTCAGACAAAACTGACGATGCTGGATGGCTCTTCGTAGAATTCTGGATCGCGGCGGAGGCGCCCGACCATGGCGTCGACATAGGGTGCAGTGGCGCAAAGCTGAGCGAAATGACGCTCATTCATCGTCAGTCCAGCCCGCCGAGAGAGTGCGGCGATTTCATCGCGCCGGGCTGCGCTGATGTCCGGCACCGCCGGCCCAGGCACGGGCGGCAGTGGAAGTGGTGTGGCATCCGGGTCAAGCATCGGTCGGCGCGCGCGCCATGGCGTCGCCGCTTCGTAGGCATGCGCGACGCGCAGCACCGTTGCGTCATCGAACGGCCGGCCAACGATCTGCATCGAGAGTGGCAGCCCGTCCTCAGTAAAGCCGACACACTGGGCTAACGCCGGGCTGCCCGTGACATTGAACGGCGTGGTGAGCGACGGTCGCTGCCAGAAGCTGATGGTACGCCACGCGTCCAGCCGCGGCGCTGGGCCGGGCGATGCGGTGACCAGCACTTCGTATTTGGCATAGAGTGGTGCCATCTCCGCTATCAATACGCGGCGCCAGCGTGACGCCTGCACGTAATCGGCGCCGCCGATCAGAAGCGCACCCAGCGTGCGGCCGAGAAAATCCTCTCCGAAATCGGCCAGCCGGGTGCGCAGCGCCGATTCGTGCACCGCGTAGAGTTCAGTCTCGGCACCGGTTATCTTGACGTCGTGATAGACCTGTGCCGGGCGGATGCGTACGTCCTCCAGCAGCGCACCGAGGTCACGCAAAACGCCCAGTGCTGCTTCCAGCGCGGCCTTCGCTACAGGCGGGATCGGCGAGTCATCCTCGTAAAGATGCCTGAGCACGCCGATGCGCACGCCGCGAATGTTCCTGGTCAGCGCGGCGCGGTAATCGGGAAGCGGCTTCACTGCGCTGGCGGGATCGCGTGGATCATGCCCTGCGATCGCCTGCAGCATGATGGCGCAGTCCTCCACGCTCCACGTCATCGGGCCGGCGTGGTCGTAGCTGAACGAGTTTGTGTAAACACCGAAACGGCTGACCAGTCCGTAGCTCGGCTTCAGGCCGACAATGCCGCACAGCGCGGCCGGGTTGCGGATGGATCCCCCGGTATCGGACCCGAGCGCACCCATCATCAGGCCCGCTGCGATCCCCGCGCCGGAGCCGCTCGACGAGCCGCCAGTGAAGTGCTCACGGTTCCACGGATTCCGCGCCGGCGGCCACGGCAGGTCGAACGACGGGCCGCCATGCGCAAATTCATGCGTCGATAGCTTGCCCAACAGCACAGCGCCGGCGCGGCGCAGCTTTGCGACTGAGGTGGCATCAAAATCAGGAACGTAGTCAGCGCGTGTGCGCGAGTGGCTCGTCGTGCGGATGCCGGCCGTGCAATAAATGTCTTTCAGCGCGAACGGAACGCCATGCATCGGGCCACGATAATTGCCGGCCATGATCTCGGCTTCCGCGGCCCGCGCCTCCTCGAGCGCGGCGTCGGCGGTCACGAGGAGATAGGCGTTGACCTGAGGATCGATCGCAGCGATGCGCTCCAGGAATGCACGGATCAGTTCCACCGGCGATAAGGCGCGGCGTTCGATCAGCGTCGCGGCTTCGGCGATCGTCAGGGCGTGAAGCTCGGTTGCGTGTGGCGTGGCGTCGTCCGGCATGGCGGGCTCCTTTGTCGCGCGCAGGATAGCGCGACGGCAGGGGCGCGTCCCCTGGTGGGCCCTCCCGCTCAGCCGCGCGCGACGGCATAAGCTTCCGTATGACCGATCCTGATGCCGCCGCCCGCCTGTCTCTCCGCCGTCACCGCATGTTCGCGACCGCGCTGCTGATTCTGATGGCGACGCTGACACTGTGCACGTACGCACTCTCCGAGTCATGGTGGGTCGATTTGCTGCAGGCCGCTGCTAAGGCCGGCTTTATCGGGGGCATCGCCGATTGGTTCGCAGTCACCGCATTGTTCCGCCACCCGCTCGGGATTCCGATCCCCCACACCGCGATCATTCCGAACCACAAGGAGCGGCTGGGCCGCGCACTCGGGCGCTTCGTCGCCACACACGTGTTCACCGGCGAGGAGGTGGCCGGTGTGCTGCAACGGCTTGACCTGCCCGGCATCCTCCATCGTTTTCTTGCCGATCCAATAGCGGCGCGGCCTGCGGCCGAAGCGCTGGCAGGCATGCTCCCGAAGCTCTTGGCGACAATAGAGGATGGTCGCGCCCGACGTTTGATCGCGCGTCTGGTGCCGCGCATGCTCGGCGGCCCTGGCGCCGGCATCGTCGTGGCACGCGCGCTGGCTGGCCTGGTCGAAGGCGGGCGGCACCAGGAGGTGTTCAGTTTTATCCTGGTGGAAATGAAGCGGTTACTCGCAGGCAAGGAGGACGCGCTTCGCGCCGTGATCGAGGACCGTGTTCGCGAGCAAGGCGGGCGGCTGGTGGGATGGGCACTCGGCGCGTCGATCGCGCGGCGGGTGCTGGCAACACTCACTGCGGAGCTTGACAAGGTCAGCCCTGACGGATCGGAGCTACGCGCCGCGTTCGACGAATGGGTCCGCCGCGAAGTGGCGCGTATGGAGGAGGAACCGGAGCGTGCGGCGGAAGTCGGCGCGGCCATTCGCCGCGTGGTAGGGCACGAGACCGTGCAGGCCTGGATATGGGACGTCTGGTCGCGCATGCGCCTGGCGCTGGAGGCTGACGCGGCACGGCCGAATGGCCGGACTGTGGCCTGGCTCGAGGGAGCACTGGGCAATCTGGGCGGGATGCTGGAAGCCGATCCCGACTCGCGGGCACGCGTACAGCGTGTGACCGAGGGCGTGGTAGAATCGCTGCTGCCGACTGCCCAGGCGCGACTGGCGGATTTCATCGCCTCCGTTGTTGCCGGATGGGACACCGACACGATCACGGAACGGTTGGAACTGCGGGTTGGCAGCGATCTGCAATACGTGCGGGTGAACGGTACCCTGGTGGGATTCCTGGTCGGTGGCCTGCTTTACGCGCTGCTGTTGGCAGTGTTCGGGCGGGTCGTGATGTAAACACCACGTCATCGCCCGGTGCGTGCTGGCGCGTCGTTATGGGCCTGGGTGCGGAGGCCCAGCGATATTCACCGACACGCCAATTCGCACGGTGGGGCCCGCGAGCACCGGCAGTGCACGCATTCCCCAATCGCTGCGTTGCAGGTTCCCGACCGCGTCGACCGACTGATGGCGCCAATCCAGCGCAAGAGCGAAGGGCCGGGTCACGCCGTGCATGGCGAGCCGGCCGTTGAGGCCGTTGCCGTCACATGTGCCGTGGAAAGCGAGGGACGGATAGTGCGCCGCGTCGAGGAACTCGGGCCCAAGGACGCGCTGCAACATCCCCGGCGACGACACGGTCAGGCTTGCGACGACCACGTGCAGCTCAACGTGGCAGTCTGCACGGTTGGCGGGATCATAGATCAGCCAGCCGTCGAAGCGGTGAAACATGCCGTCGAGTGGGAACACGCCCAACTTGTAGGCACGGATGCCGACCGTGTCGGTCGCGGGAGTCAGCGCGAGGCGCGTCTCCGCAGCGCTCGACCCGCATGGCTGCGCGCACGCCGCGACGACCGCTGCCATTGCTCCGATGAGGAGACGGTTTCGCATGGACACCGCCAAGGATAACATCGCGACCAACAGTGCGGAGTGATGAACCGCCACGAATGGCACCGCACCTGCAGACGAGGCCGCTATGCGCGTTTTCTGGGATCCAGTCCAGCTCAGCCACACGCCGCGCTTCTTCCTGGTCCGCGGACAGCTGAGGCCGCATCTTGAGGTGCCGGCACGTGCCGAGGCACTGCTCGCTGCGTGCCGGGAGCTGCGGATGGAAATTGCCGCACCATCGCCGGCAGACACCGACGCACTTCTTGCCGTGCATACGTCCGATTATCTCGACTTCCTGCGTCACGCCGCCGCGGCTTGGTCCGCGTTGGCGGACGCCGCGGAGGAGGCTCTGCCGAACACGCATCCCGTGCCTGAAATGCTGGCGAGCGGCGGCCGCATGCCGGAGGGCCTTCCAGGACGCGTCGGCTGGTACACCACAGACCTTGCCTGTCCGATCGGCGCCGGCACATGGGAGGCGGCCGAGGCTGCGGCGGCGTGTGCGATTGCGACGGCTGACGTCGCGGCAGGCGGTGGCAACGCTTATGCACTGGCTCGGCCGCCTGGACACCATGCGTACGCCGCGCGGGCTGGGGGTCATTGCTATCTGAACAACGCCGCCATGGCGGCTGCGCGGCTGCGGGCGAAAGGTGCCTCACGGGTCGCGGTGCTGGACATCGACAGCCACCATGGCAACGGCACACAAGGCGTGTTTTGGCGGCGCGCGGACGTTCTGTTCGTCTCCGTGCACGGCGATCCGAACCGTTATTACCCGTGGTACACCGGCCATGCCGACGAACGCGGTGCCGGCGCTGGCGAGGGATTCAACATGAACCTGCCGCTGCCGTTCGGTACCGGCGATGATGGTTGGCTGGCGGCGATCCGCGCCGGCATCAAGGCGATCCGTCAGTTCGGTGCCGAAGCGTTGGTGGTGTCACTCGGCTTCGACGCATCGCGCGACGAGCCCCTGAACGCGCTGGCAGTGAGCGCGGAGGGGTTCGCCCGCGCCGGCGCAGAGATTGGTGAGCTCCGTCTGCCGACCGCGATCATTCAGGAAGGCGGCTATAATCTTGCCGTCATCGGTTCTCTACTGACGCGCTTTATGAGCAGCTTTTGTGATACGTCCACCGCCGCCGTTTGATACACCCTGAGTCGGACAGCGCCGCGCGTTGCATCGCGGCTCCGCTGGTGCGTTGTGGCGCACCCGTTGTCGCGGCGAGTGGCGCGAACCGACGGTGTCAATGATGCTGCGAATCTGCCACCGCCATCCGCGAAGTTCACAAATGATACAACGCACCGTTCAGGTGTGGCCCGTCGTTCGCCAACGAGAGGCAGATGACGCCTGGGCCCCGGCACTGTCCTACGGATTCGCAGATCCGTGAGCCGGGCCATTGCCTCAGCGGTCGAGCGTGAGTCGCGGCATCCGCATCATCACGGGTCTGCCACTCGACTCGTAGTCTCATTATCCCGCCTGGCGCGGGAATCTGTGACGGTCCCGTCCCCCGTTCGCGGACGACGGATAAGCCACTGGCCTCTGATTCCAGCCACTTAGGATGTCCAGCGGGCCGGCTGCCAGACCCATCCGCTCGGTGTCTGTGCCCAGTAGCCTGGCTGGAACAGCGGGCCATGGCCGGTGCCGGGTACGTATTCGCCAGGCTGCCAGACATAGCCACTGCCGTTCCAGTTCCAGTGGCCGGGCTGCCACTGTAGTCGCTCGCCGCTGACGGGGGGGATTGGCATGGTCTCCATTAGTGGAGCGGGGACCGGCGGCGGCGTAAACGTCGTGGTCTCCGTCGTCGGGGTGCCGCAAGCTGTGAGCATGGCAGTGGCGAAAAAAGCGACGAGGAGCTGGCGCATCATCTGACCTCAGGCCTAGTTGATCCATCACAAGCGGCAGAGAAATGGACGGAGGAGACGCTGGTGTCCATGCCCGCGTTTTCACAAGCTTGGCCTTGGTTGCCGCGCCGCCATTCCAGGCACATCTGGCACGCGGCGAGGCGCTCGCGGCTCGCCAGGTTGCGAATCGCTTGTATCAGTTGCGTGGCTATCCGCCTTCGCCCCTGACCACAAGGCGGAGGGACATTATTCAGATAGTAGTACCGTCGCCACCGCCTGCGCCGCGATGCCTTCGCCGCGGCCGGTGAAGCCGAGCTTCTCCGTCGTTGTCGCCTTAACCGAGATGCATGCCTCTTCAACACCGAGCAAGGACGCGAGACGCGCACGCATGGTGTCCGCGTGCGGCGCGATTTTCGGGCGCTCGCAGATGAGCGTGATGTCCGCGTTCACCAGCCGGCCACCGCGCGCGGCAACCCGGCTGGCGGCATGAACCAGGAAGCGCGTGCTGTCGGCATCTTTCCAAGCGGCCTCGCTAGGTGGGAAGTGGCGGCCGATGTCGCCCTCCGCCAGCGCGCCGTAGATCGCGTCGCACAGAGCGTGGATGCCGACGTCGGCGTCGGAGTGACCTGCAAGGCCCTTCTCGTGCGGCACCACGACACCGCACAGGGTCAGTCGACGGCCGGCCTCCAGCGCGTGCACGTCGAAGCCGGTGCCGACATGTGGGATCATCGCAGCATTCATGGCGCGCTCCAGGCGGGCAAGATCATCGGGGTAGGTCAGCTTGATGTTGTCTTCGTGTCCCGCGACGATCGCGACCGATTGGCCGATCGCTTCCAGGAGCGACGCGTCGTCGGTGGCGCCGCCCGTGCTGGCCCGGTGTGCCGCGAGCAGCACGGGGAAGCGGAACGCCTGCGGCGTCTGCGCTCGGTAAAGCCCGTCGCGCGGAGCGGTCCGGTCGATGACGCCGGACGTAACGTGTTTCAGAGTGTCGGCGACCGGCTGGGCGGGGATGGCACCTGGGTGGTGCGCCAGCGCGGAGAGCAGGGCAGGGACAGTTCCCGGGGGAATCAGCGGGCGCGCGGCGTCGTGCACTAACACGACGTCGGGCGCGTGCGCGACCAGCACCTCCAGCCCGAGGCGGACGCTGTCCTGACGGGTGGTACCACCTGGAACGGTGGGAAGGTGGTCGATGCCGGCCAGGGCGGCGTCAATCGCATTGGCGTCGCCAACCGGTTGCAGCAGTGCCGCGTGAGCGGTCAGGGCTTCCGCGGCGTGACGGATCACCGGCTTGCGGGCCAGCGGCAGAAACTGCTTCGGAGTCTCGGTGCCGAAGCGGCTGCCCGTGCCGGCGGCGACCAGGATGGCGGCAATACGCATGTTTCGGCACATGGACGGCTTGGGGTGGTGGCGTCAATCGGGGTCGGGAGAGGGCCGCCGGCGCACGGCGGCCGGTGGACCCCTCGCGGGTCGGTCGGGTGCCGTCTCAGCGTGCGTTGACACGGTTTCGCACGGACGGGAGCCGAGTCTCCAATGGGGCTTTCCGTGTGCGGCCCCGATTGCGTGTACGCGCGGTCGGCTGGCGATGCTTTCGTAGCCGGTCGCTGCGTTCGAGGCAGCAGGCGGGAAGGTTCGGTGAAAGTCCGTCTTGAAACAATATTCGGCCGAATCACATGCGCAATCTGGGGACTTGTGAATCAGCTCGTCGAGCGCGAGTCCTGAATCGCCCGCCACACCCGCTCGGGCGTTGCCGGCATTGCGATATCCTTCACGCCGAGTTCCGCCAGCGCGTCGACGATTGCATTGATTGCGACGGCGAGCGCGGGCGTGGTGCCGCCCTCTCCCCCGGAGCGGACGCCGAGCGGGTTGCTCGGCGCTGGCACCTCGCTTAGCAGCGTGGCAAACGAGGGCAGAAGGTCGGCGCGCGGCATCGCGTAGTCCATAAAGCTCGCCGCCAGCATCTGGCCCGTCCCGGGATCGTACTGCGCGCTCTCCCACAACGCCTGTCCCAGACCCTGGACGATACCACCGTGCGTCTGGCCCTCGACGATCAGCGGGTTTACGGCACGGCCCACATCATCGATCGCTGAAAACCGCACCAGATCGACGCGCCCGGTCTCGGGATCGACTGCAACCTCACATACCTGCGTTCCGTACGGGAAGCTCGGCACGATTATGGTTTCGTCTGCAACCGCCCCCAGCGGGCCTTTCAGCTCCGCCGGCAGGTCCGCGCATTCCTCCGCGGCACGCGCGACTTCGAAGATGCTCACGCTGCGATCCGTGCCGGCGACGCGGAAACGGCCGCGGTCGAAATCGATATCTGCCTCGCCCGCTTCCATCAGATGCGCGGCGATGGCGCGGCCTTTGTCGATGATTTCGTTTGCGGCTTTTGGTACGACAATGCCTGCCATTTTCATCGACCGCCCCGAATGCGAGCCGCCTCCGGCGGTGACGCGATCCGTGTCGTGGGCGACGAAATCGATTCGGTCGCTCGGCACGCCGAGCAGCTCGGTGACCAGCTGTGCGAAGCTGGTCTCGTGGCCCTGGCCGGTCGACATGGTGCCCATGACCAGGTCCACGCGGTCGCCTGGACGAAACACGATCTCCGCGCGTTCGCGGGGGTTGCCGCTGGTGATCTCGATGTAATTGGCAACGCCGATGCCGCGGTACTCGCCGCGTGCCCGCGTCTCCGCCTTGCGTGCGGCAAAGCCATCATAGTCGGCGAGGGCCAGCACGCGCTCCATCGCGTCGCGATAACGGCCGCTGTCATAGGTGATGCCGACTGCGTTGGCGTAGGGCTGCGCCTCGGGAGGGATCATATTGCGACGGCGCAGCTCGACCGGATCGTAGCCGCAGTCGCGTGCGGCGATATCGATCAGCCGCTCGATAACAAAGATCGCCTCAGGCCGACCAGCGCTGCGATAGGCGGTGGTCGGCACGGTGTTGGTCAGATAGCCACGGCCGCGGAAATGTGCAGCTGGAATGCGATAGACGCCGGTCATCAGACCGAGGCCCTTGCGCAGTGGCACGAACGACACCGCGTGGCCACCGAGGTTGCTGGTATTGTTCCCCCGCACGGCGAGAAAGTTGCCGTCGCGATCCAGTGCAAGCTCCGCCTCCACCAGCAGATCCCGGCCCTGGTAGTCGGTGAGCAGCGCCTCGGAGCGCTCGCAGGTCCATTTCACCGGCCTGCCAAGCCGGCGTGCGGCCCAGGGGAGCAGCGCGTATTCCGGAAAGAACGAGTTACGGGTGCCGAAATTGCCGCCCATGTCCT
>JASHQG010000536.1 GCA_030037665.1 Acetobacteraceae bacterium | reverse complement strand
CGACGGTCCGCGCTGCGACATATCTGGAGCTGCGATGACCGGACCTGCGGCCGTTCGCACGGGTGCCGCCGCAAAGCTGCGGATCGGCAAAAAAAGCGCGCTCGCCCGGTCCGGCGGATGGCAGAGCCGCCTTGGGGGTCGCGGGTTGACAGCGTTGTCCAGCGGAGGTCTGGCGGTGCGCCAGAGAGCCGGCAGCGCGCTCAGCTGAGAACTTGCTTCGACCGCGGCTCACCAAAATGATTGCGCTTCGTGCTAACGGTCTTCCTTCCGACCGTCGCGGCGCCTCACGATCCAGGTCGTGATCCGCGTCAGGCATGATCCCGAGCGGCTGTTCGTCGGTCGATCTCCCGTTCCGCGTTCGCGCCCGGCGTTCGGGACCCACTCTCTCGCGTGATCCCTCGCCCGGAGACCCGGGGCAATCCTTGATGAACGCGGGGTTCGCGGAATTTTCACGAAATGAGGGAAGATTGAGTGAGGTTTGATCCCATGCGACGATCCGTAACCAAAGCGAGGAGGGAACGACGTTGGCAATGGGCAGTTCCGTCCGAATGGCCGAGATCCCCGCCTGGCACGGCCTGGCCGTCAACGAGGTTGTGCAGCGACTGGATACCAGCATCACGAAAGGGCTCGACGCCGACGAGGCGGCGAGCCGTCTGCAACGCTATGGGCCCAATCGACTTCCCGAGGGCAAGGAGCGCGGGCCGCTTATGCGGCTTCTGTCGCAGTTCAACAACATTTTGATCTACATTCTGCTGCTGGCAGGCTTCATCAAGCTGATGCTGAACCTCTGGCTTGATGCGAGCGTTATTTTTGGCGTCGTCATTCTCAATTCGCTACTCGGTTTCATTCAGGAAGGACGCGCCGAGAAGGCGCTGGAGTCGATCCGGAACATGCTGTCCGCAGAAGCGCGCGTTCTGCGCGGCGGGCAGGTGCGTATGATGCCGGCCGAGCAACTCGTGCCCGGGGACATCGTGCTGTTGGAATCGGGCGACAAGGTGCCCGCGGACCTCAGACTTGGCGAGGTCAAGAATCTCCGTACCGAGGAGGCCGCGCTGACTGGCGAATCGGTGCCGGCGGACAAGACCGATGTTGCGAGTCCCGCGAAAGCGACCGTTGGCGACCGCACATCGATGGCGTTTTCCGGAACCATGGTCGTGTCGGGGCGGGCAACCGGCGTGGTCGTCGCGACGGGAAACCAGACCGAACTCGGTCGGATCAATCAATTGCTCGGCAGCGTCAGCTCTCTCGAGACGCCCCTGCTGCGGCAAATCACGAAATTCGGCTACGCGATCACTGTGGCGATCGGCGTGATCAGCGTGGTGGTATTTGCCTACGGCAAATGGGTGCACACCATACCGTTCGTTCAGCTGTTCCAGGCTGTCGTCGGCATCGCCGTCTCGGCGATACCTGAGGGACTTCCGGCGATCATCACGATCACGCTGGCGGTTGGGGTCCAGCGTATGGCTGAGCGGCACGCGATCGTGCGACGTCTGCCGGCGGTGGAAACGCTCGGATCCGTATCGCGCATCTGTTCGGATAAGACAGGAACGCTGACGTTGATGGAGATGATGGTCGTCTCCGCCGTCACGGCGGGAGCTGACTATGAGGTAACCGGCAACGGCTACGCGCCCGAAGGAGAAATCAGACGGGGCAGCCAGCGGGCGGAGGCCGACCCGGTCCTCGCTCAAATGGGCCGCCTCTCGATACTCTGCAATGACGCCGAACTCCTCGCTGACCAAGGCGGGTGGAAGGTGGAGGGCGACCCCACCGAGGGAGCCCTCTATCCGTTCGCGGCGAAGCTCGGCCTTGATCGGGTTGACGAGCGGCGTGCTTTTCCTCGCGTCGACGCGATCCCATTCGAGTCTGAGCACAAGTTTATGGCCACCCTGCATTCGGGCGCCGGCGGAGAGCAGATGCTGCTCGTCAAGGGGGCACCCGAAGTCATTCTCGAGACCTGCGATCGCCAGCAGACCACGGACGGCCAACGCGCCCAGCTTGATAAAGAATACTTTCAGCAGGCGTCGGATCGGCTCGCCCGACGCGGTGAACGTGTCCTCGCGCTGGCCTGGCTTGAGAACCCCACGCTTGCACCGGGTAGCCTGGGGCCGGCGGATCTACCGCGGAATTTGGTCATACTCGGCTTGGTCGGGCTGCTTGATCCCCCACGCAAGGAAGCCATTGAAGCCGTGCGCGAGTGTGCCGGCGGCGGCGTTCGCGTCACGATGATTACGGGCGATCACAGGATCACCGCCGCAGCCATCGCTCAGATGCTCGGCATCGGTGATGGCCAGACTGCGATCACCGGGGCTGAGATCGAAACCATGGATAGCGCGACGTTGCAGGAGCAGGTTCGCGCTGTCGACGTATTCGCCCGCGCAAGTCCCGAGCACAAGCTCCGACTCGTCAAGGCGATCCAGGCCAATAAGCAGATCGTCGCGATGACCGGCGATGGCGTGAACGATGCGCCGGCGCTGAAGAAAGCCGATATCGGAATCGCGATGGGCATCAAGGGCACCGAGGTGACGAAGGAAGCGGCCGAGATGATTCTCGCTGATGACAACTTCGCTTCAATCACCGCGGCGGTGAAGGAGGGCCGCACAGTCTATAATAACATTGAAAAAGCCATCCTCTACATACTGCCGACGAACGTCGCACAGGGGCTGGTCATCGCTGCTGCGATCTTCGGTGGCTTCACGTTCCCGATAACCGCACCCCAGGTGCTCTGGGTCAACATGGTGACATCCGTCGCACTCGGACTGGTGGTCTCCTTCGAGCCGCATGAGCACGACGTGATGAAGCGCCCGCCGCGCGCGGTTGACCGCCCCATCCTCACGCGATTCGGCATCTGGCGCGTTACCTTCATCGGGATCGCCCTGCTCGCCTACACGTTGTGCGCGTTCTTCTGGATGAGATCACAGGGCGCCTCGGTCGAACTGGCACGGACCGTAGCCGTCAACGCGATCACGATCGGTCAGGTTTTCTACCTCCTGAACAGCCGCTATCTCCTTGAGTCATCGCTGTCGCTCAGATCTCATCTGGGAAACAGGTTTCTTCCCTACGGCATCGGCGCGGTCGTCGTTCTGCAGTGTCTGTTCACCTACACCCCGCCGCTGCAATATCTCTTTGGCACCGCGCCGGTGCCGCTCTACGTTTGGCCATGGCTTTTGCTGGGCGGTCTCCTTTTCTTCCTCCTGGTGGAGGCAGAGAAACTGGTCATCCGCTCCACCGGCAGCCTGCGGAGGATCGTCAGCGCGGCGGAGGCCGGTGCGTGACGGGTGCCATCGCCCGCGCGGGCGACCCCACGCCGATGGGAAGCCGCGTTCGCAGACCGGCCAGGCTTATGCTACGCGCCGTGCCCAGCAAGATGCGCGGCACACCGCCATGTATGATGCGCAATCGTTTCGAGATGCCTGACGGCTTCGGTGCGCGCGATCGCATTGTCCACCGTCAGAGTGCCTGCCCCCACGGCACTCAATGTCTCTCGCCGATGGGTACGTTCAAGATCGTCAAGCGCGCTGGCGCATTCCTTGAGTTGGACGAGCGCCAGGTCGGACGACGTCGCCGGTGTTCCGCTCGATTGATCGGGGCCCTGGTCCGCGACGTGCGGTGATCCGGTGAGGACAGTGGGGCTGTGATCCGCAGGCGGCGTGACGACCGCGTCGGCGATGATTTTCCCATTGCGCATCGCCTCGACAAAGAATCGCGTGGAGCGCACCTCCTCCGGACCGTCGGCGGCGGTGGCGAGATCCACCTCCCGTCCGGCGGCTTCCCTCAACCGATAGACGTGGTCGAGCGCGTGCAGTGTGTTCGTGATCCGGTCTCGCTCGTCATCCGATTCGAGTGGACCGTTCAGCTCAGCCATGAACGCTTGCGCCCGGCGCAGTGCGTCGTCGACTTCCAGCCTTGCCGTGGCGCTCAAGACCAGAGGGCCGCTCCCATGGCCGTTTGCGGCGCTGAGCGCCGTTTCGGCGGATCCGCACACGCTTGCAAGGACCCGTGCAATTGTCCGCCGCACCGCTTCGACGGTCGCGACCGGCGCGTCCAATGCTGCACGGTCGAGTGAGCGTGTGAGTGTCGATCCGCGTTCGGGCAGGATACGCTCGACCAATCGGGTAAACCGGTGGGTCACCGGCAACAGCACGGCAACGCCGATCACGTTGTATGCGGTGTGATAAGCGGCCAGGACCGTTGCTCCATCAACGACCGCGGAGACTCTGATGAGGAAGCGCGTGACGGTGGAAAACAACGCGAGCGCGAGCACGGCCGCAATCAGCTTGAACATCACATAGGCGACGGCCAGTCTCTTCGCCGTGACGCTCGCGCCAATTGCCGCCATCGCGGAGCTGGTCGCTGTGCCGATGTTCTGGCCGATGATCAGCGCGCACGCCTGATCCAGGCCAACCGCTCCGGCATGGAAGGCCGACAGCGTCATGGCAACGGCCGCGGTCGATGACTGCATCAATGCGGTCATCGCGAGGCCAAGCGCAACCAGGCTTATCACGCCGAGAGCGGCCAACCACCAGGGCGTTCCCGCGCCGGCCAGAACCGCGGGCAGGTCGGACGGGTGCAGCTTCTCGGCCAGTCCGCCCATTCCCTGCTGCAGGGTTGTCAGTCCGAAGAGCACGAGCCCGAAGCCGGCGAGCGCTGCGCCGGCCCCGGCGATACGTCCGCTGCCCAGGAGCTTGGTAATGGCGCCGAGAAAAATCATGGGAAGCGCCGCGGCTGTCAGCGAAATCCGCACCCCGATGAGCGCAACAAGCCAGCCGGTGCCGGTGGTGCCGACATTCGCACCGTAGACAAGGCCCAGTCCCTGAGGGAATGAGAGGAGACCCGCGCTGACGAGGCCTATGGTCGTCATCGTCGTTGCGCTGGACGACTGCACCAGGAGTGTGACGATGGAGCCCCAGACGACGCCCCGCAGCGGGGTCTCCGTCGCCTTCTCGAGCACCGCGCGCAGCGATGCGCCAGCCAGCGCTTTCAGCCCGTCGGTCATGATGACCATGCCGAGCAAAAAGAGCCCAACACCGCCGAGGACCGAGACAGCTGTCGACATACGCCCTCCAGAGCAGGCTCGATGAGCGGACACGCTCGGTCATCTCACGTCGCAGGGCGCCTGCCTCGCCAGAACGGATGCAACGACCGACACGTCTTGCAACGCGCTCAATAGATATACGCGGTGGCGCGCACGCCGGTCATGCCACCCTAAGGCCGCTACTTCTCGCGCGCCAGTTCCTCTCGCGCGGTTGCGATCTCCTCCTTCTTTGCAGCGTCGACCACAGGGTAGCTGAGATCGAGGCTCTCCACCGCCTCCACGATCGCTGCGGCGACGACGAGGCGTGTGAACCACTTGTTGTCGGCGGGGACGACATACCAGGGAGCATGTTTCGTCGCAGTCGCACGGATCGCCTTCTCGTAGGCACCCATGTAGTCGTCCCAGTGGCGACGCTCACGTACATCCGCCAAGGAAAATTTCCAGTGCTTCTCAGGTGTGTCCAAGCGCTCCATCAGTCGCTTTCTCTGCTCCCGGCGCGAGAGATTCAGGAAGAACTTCAGGATGATCGTCCCTTGGCGGGTCAGATAGTCTTCCATGTGGGCGATGTCGGCCAGGCGTTCATCCCAGACCCGTTTGCTCATGAGTTTCGGGGGCAGTTTCTGACCTTGCAGGATCGCGGGATGCACACGCACGACCAGGACCTCTTCGTAGTACGACCGGTTGAAAATCCCGATGCGTCCGCGTTCCGGCAGGTGTGTGACGTAACGCCACAGGAAGTCGTGGTTGAGCTCGGTGGGTGTGGGCTGCTTGAACGAAAAGACTTGGCAGCCTTGCGGGTTAACGCCCGACATCACGTGTTTGATCGTCCCGTCCTTGCCCGCGGTGTCCATTGCCTGAAACAACACCAGCAGCGACCAATTTTGCTGAGCGTAGAGCATGTCCTGCTCTTCCGCGAGCCACTTCACAGCTTTTCCGCGAAGCGCGGCGGCATCACCCTTGTTCATTTGCAAGCCGCAGGTGTCTCTCGGGTCGAATTTTTTCAGCCGGAAGTCTTTACCGTCCGTGACACGAAATGGCCGGACGTATTGCTGAATCTGATCGAGGATTTCCTGACGCATGCCTCACCTCCCTGGCTTCGGGATCACAATAACCGCAGGCAGACCGCTTGTAACCGTGCGGCCGGTGCAGGTGTGGCGCCGGCTCAGTACGGCGGCTGCGGGAGGGGCTTCGCGATCAGTCAGCAGGATAAAAAGACACCACGCTCATGTGGCCACGTTTGCCAAAATCGGCAACGGCCACGTCCGAAAAGGTGACGTTGGTGGATTGCTGTGGAGCAAGCACAAAGGACGTGCTGTGCACGATGGGATCCGAACCGACGAAGGCACTTGATACTTGTACCACCTCGTTTGATCTGAGATCGTTCTGCAGATCAAGCGACAGGCGCATATCGGACAGGTCGATCACGTGGGCCGGGTCTTCCTTCGCGAGATCAGCCTGCAGAGAGGAAAATAAGGGCTCGTTGTAGAGTAACGTCAATGCGTACCCCCTCCCCAGCCTCCTCTCCCTCATCACATGGGTAAATGTGCTAACGAACGCCCGAAACAAGGTATCTCCCTGAACCGGTCCACTGACGGCGCTGCTGTTATTCGGGGTGATCACCAATGGGACATCAGAGGCGAACTCGACAGAGTGTTCGGACCCGCTGTTTTCACATTTGACGTCTGCCGCCTCCAGCCCATAAGCCTTTGCGCGCTGCGGCAACGCGCTTGCGAGGTGACGACACGCGTCAGCGGACGGCGTCTCGATGCTGAACTGCAATGTCAAGGCGCGGTGAGGGGGATTGGGAGCTGTGGCAGCTTCTGCCATGGCTCGGGTGTGCGCGCGGACCGCGATCTCAGTATGACATGCGG
>JASHQG010000535.1 GCA_030037665.1 Acetobacteraceae bacterium | reverse complement strand
CTTGACGATAAACGAGGAACCGAACCAGTCGTCGACATTGCCCTCATCCAGAACTGTCTGGAACGTCGCAAGTCCGACGGCCATCAGCGCGATGCCGAGCCAGTCCGTGCGCCGCAGCAGCTCCGGATGCGGTTGGGAACGCGGCAGAGCGTAGATCAGCGCCGCCACCATCACAGCGCCGGGGACCAGGTTCATGTAAAAGATCGTGGGCCAGCCGTAGGTGTCGGTGAGCCAGCCGCCGATCGTGGGGCCGATTGCCGGCGCGAAAGTCGCGGTAACTGCAAACCCGGCAAACCCCGCCGCGCGCTTGCTGGGCGGCAGCATCGAAACAATGATGGAGAAGGCCAGCGGGATCAGCACGCCGCCGAAGAAGCCTTGCAGCGCGCGCAGCACGATCATTTCGGTCAGGCTGCTGGCCTGTCCGCAGAGCGCCGAGAAAAGCAGGAACAGGATGGTGTTGCCAATCAGGTAGCGGCGCATCGAGAAGACCTGGCTCATGAAGCCGGTCATCGGGATGACGATGATCTCGCCGATCAGATACGCGGTGCTGATCCAGGACCCATTAATGCCGCCGGTGCCGATGCCCCCTTCGATATCGGGCAGCGAAGAGTTGGTCACCTGAATATTCAGCACCGCCATAAACGCGCCGATCAGCGAAGCACCGACCGCGATCCAGATCTTCAGCGGCACCCTGTCTTCCGGAACGGCTGAAGAGCTCTGTGCCATGACACTCACCCTTGCGCTGGCTTGGTGTCGATCGTGGGCTCGACCGACATTCCCGGACGGAGCAAGCCGATCAGCGGATCGTCGGGATTGACAGTGATCTTCACCGGGACGCGCTGGACGATTTTCGTGAAGTTGCCGGTCGCATTGTCCGGCGGCAGCAGCGCGAATTCCTCGCCACTGGCGGGGGCGATGCTGTTGACCGTGCCGTGCACCGTCGCGTCGGGGAAGGTATCGATGGCAATGGTGACCGGCTGGCCGTCATGCACGTCGGTCAGTTGGGTTTCCTTGAAATTGGCAGTCACGTAGACATGCCGCAGCGGTACGACAGCCATCAGCTGCGTGCCGGCCTGCACGTACTGTCCCACGCGCAGCGTGCGTGCGCCTACGGTGCCGCTCACAGGCGCCGTGATTGTTGTGTAACTCTCGTTCAACCGCGCCTGATGCAGCGCCGCCTGTTTCTGCGCCAGCAACGCACGCGCCTCGGTCTGCTGCGCCTTCAGCACATCAACCTGCTTCAGAGCCAGGCCAAGGCCGGCGCTGTCATGTTGCAGGTTGGCCCGCTGTGCCCGGATCGCGGAGGTGGCCTTCTGCGCCTCCTGGATGCTGCCGGCGCCGGTGCGGGAAAGGTACATGTAACGGTCGTAGTCCTGACCGGCGAACGTCAAATCGGCCTGGTCGGCCACGATGTTCGCGCGCGCGGCCTCCACTGCGAGTTGCTGCGCCTGGATTTGCTGGCCCAGGCTGTCGATCGCCGCCTGTTGGGCCGCGACATCGGCGCTAGCCAGCGCGACCGCCGTGCGATAGTCGCGGTCGTCGATGCGCGCCAGCACCTGGCCGGCATGCACCGGCTGGTTGTCGTTCACCAGGACTTCGGAGATGTAGCCGGCGACCTTAGGGCTGATCAGGACGTTGTCGGCTTGCAGGTAGGCGTCGTCGGTCGAGACGAGGAAGCGCCCCGTGGTCCAGTAGTACTCGCCGTAGAGGATGGCGCCGGCGATGACGCTTGCGGCGGCTGCGGCGAGCAGGATCGAACGGAGCGGCAAGCGCAGCCGGCGGACGCGCGGCCGCTGACCGATCGAGGACCTCTCCGAGATCTCGATCGACGACCGCTCCGAGATGCGGATCTCGTCCTGGTCGACGTCCGTGTCCTGATACATTGGAACCTCCCGCTCGAGCGTGGCCGGCGGAGTGATGTCCGTCCGACCGCGCCCAAATAGGCCGCTTCGGTGCGTTCAATTAGCGGGCCGGCGTGGGGAGGATTTGTGCGCAGGATGACGAAATCGGACCGGGGGCGGTATCAGGGGCTTAGAAGCAACCAGCAGCCATGGTGGAACCGCCTGGCGTTCGCCGCTGAAGCCGCTGACCGCGGTCACCCGCGTGGCTCCCCGGATCGTATCGCGGCCCGCGTCCCTCGGATGATCCGCGCGGATGCTCACGAGATGTTGCGTAGGAGCCATGCGCGTACAGCGTCTCAGGCCAGCGTGGTTCGATCGTGCTCCAGGCCTTCGTCTCCGATGCGAGGCGAACGTGGCAGTCCCACCTTGCGCCATGAATGTGCTTCCCCAATTTCTGGGATCATTCATGCGCAATTCGAGGAAGTCATGGACCTGCTTGGAGCGCTAGGCGCTCTTGTCCGGGTTGCGGAGACCGGCTCGTTCTCCGCTGTGGCCCGTGAACGTCAGGTGAGCCAGTCGGCGGTGACCCGCCAGATCGGGCAGCTGGAACAGCATTTCGGGGTGCGGCTGTTTCACCGCACCACCCGCCGCCTCAGTCTGACGGATGACGGTGAGAAGCTGCTGGGCCACGCACGGCGGCTCCTGGAAATGGCCGAGGCAATGGAGGAGGACGTCGGACACCAGAGTTCCACGCCGACCGGCCTCGTGCGGGTCGGGGTCAGGGCCGCTGGCGCCCGGTTCCTGGCGATACGGGTTCCGCTGTTGCTGGCGCGGCATCCGGGGCTGAAGATCGAGCTGGTGGTGCACGATCAGTTCGGCGACATGATCGAGGAGCGGCTTGATCTCGCTCTATACCAGGGAGAGCTGAATGATTCGTCGCTGCGGGTGCGACGTATCCGCATGGTCGATCAGGCCGTGGTGGCGGCGCCGGCTTATCTGGAACAGCACGGCGCTCCGGCGACCCCGGCGGACCTCGCCGAGCACGCCTGCCTGATCCACGACACGGGACCGGATTCGGATCTGTGGCACTTCACGCGTGGCGACCAGACGATGAGCGTGCGTGTTTCGGGAAACTTCATCGCCAATAACAGCGCCCCGGTACGAGCGGCCGCGCTCGCTGGACACGGCATTGCCATGCTGCCAGAGCTGCAGGTGGTCGATGATCTGCACTCGGACCGGCTGGTCAGCCTTCTTGGAGAGTACCCGACGCAGCGTCTGCCGCTCTGTCTGGTGTATCCGTCGCAACGCAACCTCGCGTCGCGGACGCGTGTCGTTATGGATTTCCTGATCGAGCAGGCTCGACAGCTTTCGGCGGCACTCGCCACAGGCTCGGAGATGACGCCGGCGTCGCACGAAATGCTCGACGTCGATTGTTGATATTCCACGCCGTATAGTGGCGCGTTTCGGCAGCCCCCATGACGTGGACCCTTGCTGGAGCGGTCTGCATACGGAACGAGGTGCGGGCAGCGCGGGAGGGGACGATGTCCCGACGCTTTCTCCAAAAGTGGACGCTGGCGTAGACGCCTTCAACGGTCGGGCGTGTCCTGACCCAATCCTGCCTCAGGCGAAATTTCGGATGACCCGGGCGTCCGGCACTCAGCGCATCTCGGCGCGGAGGGCGTGGCGCCCCAAAGCGTACTGTGGCGAGGGACACGTCCGCGCGCCCCCATCCCTGCGGCGGCATCTCGCGTGTGATACCGCTCTTTCGGCGTGCGAGATTGGTGGTATGGACGGGCAATGGACTGCGCCGTCGAGATTGTGGAAGCCACCAGGGGTGACGCGCCGGCCATTGCCGAAATCCATCTGATCGCCCGGCTGGTGGCGATGCCCTACCTCGCCCGGCCGCATACCGACGATGAGACGCACGCGTGGTTC
>JASHQG010000534.1 GCA_030037665.1 Acetobacteraceae bacterium | reverse complement strand
ACCGACGCGCGGCAGCGGCAGTTGTTCAAGAACATCGTCTATCTCGGCGCTCTGTCGGCGCTGCTTGAGATGGACACCGAGGAAATCGTGAAACTCCTCGCCGAGCAATTCCGTGGCCGTGACAAGCTGATCACCGCCAACGTGCAGGCGCTGCACATGGGCCGTGACTGGGCTCTGGCCAACATGAAATGCCCGATCGGCCTGACGTTGCGTCGCGCCAACGCCGTGGGCGATCGTATCTTCATCGACGGCAACAGTGCCGCGGCGCTCGGGGCGGTCTATGGCGGCGCCACGTTCTGCGCCTGGTATCCGATCACGCCGTCATCCTCTCTCGCCGAGGCCTTCACCCGGTGGTGCGGCCGCTATCGCGTCGATGCCAAGACCAAGCAGAACAAGTTCGCGATCGTGCAGGCCGAGGACGAGCTGGCCTCGATCGGCATGGTGATCGGTGCGGCCTGGAACGGCTCGCGCGCATTCACCTGCACGTCCGGCCCCGGCATCTCCCTGATGCAGGAATTTATCGGTCTGGCGTATTTTGCCGAAATCCCTGCGGTGGTGTTCGACGTGCAGCGCTCGGGGCCATCCACCGGCATGCCGACACGCACGCAGCAGACCGATATCATCTCCTGCGCCTATGCCTCGCACGGCGATACAAAGCACGTTCTGCTGTTTCCCGACGATCCGTACGAGTGCTTCGAATTCGGGGCGCTGGCATTCGACCTGGCGGACCGGCTGCAGACGCCCGTGTTCGTGTTGCTTGATCTGGAAATCGGCATGAACGAGCGACTGGTCAGGCCGCTGATCTGGGACGACAGCCGTAGAATGGACCGCGGCAAGGTCATGACCTACGCCGATCTGGAAGCCGGCACGAAATTCGGCCGGTATCTCGACGTGGACGGGGACGGTATTCCCTATCGCACCTATCCCGGCACCCATCCAACCAAGGGCGCATTCTTCACCCGCGGCACATCCAAGGACAGCATGGCGCGGTACTCGGAAGAAGGCCCCGACTACCAGGAGAACATGGAGCGCCTGCTGAAGAAGCACCGCACCGCGCGCGACCTGGTGCCGGCACCTCTCGTGCGACCGGGAGGGAAGCCAACCAGGCTCGGTGCGATCTATTTCGGCTCCACCAGCCCCGCGATGCTCGAGGCCGACGAAATCCTCGCCGCGAATGGTATCGTGCTGGACCTGATGCGCGTGCGCGGCTTCCCCTTCGCAGACGAGGTAACGGAGTTCATCGACGCACACGAGCAGGTGTTCGTCGTCGAGCAAAACCGCGATGGCCAGTTGCGCATGCTTCTGGTTAACGAACTGGAGGCGAATCCGGCCAAGCTCGCGAAGGTGCTGCACTACGACGGCACGCCGATCACCGCGCGCTTCATCATCGATACGATCACCGCCAGGATCGATCACGACAAGGTGACGTCATGACGTTCATCCCGAAGCCGAAGCTGCACCATCCGGACCTGGCGACAAATTCGCTGGGCTTCACACGGCGCGATTATGAAGGCGCGGTGTCAACACTTTGCGCCGGGTGCGGGCACGACTCGATCAGCGCGGCAATCGTGCGCGCCTGCTTCGAGCTGGAGCTGCCGCCGCACCGCATCGCCAAGCTGTCGGGGATTGGGTGCTCTTCCAAGACTCCCACGTATTTCCTGGGTGCGTCGCACGGGTTCAATTCCGTGCATGGGCGGATGCCGTCCGTGCTGACAGGGGCCAACCTGGCGAACCGTGACCTGATCTATCTCGGCGTGTCGGGTGACGGTGACAGCGCGTCGATCGGCATCGGCCAGTTCGCGCATGCGATGCGGCGTGGCGTCAACATGGTGTACATCGTCGAGAATAACGGGGTGTACGGGCTCACCAAGGGACAGTTTTCCGCCACCTCCGACCGCGGCGCGAAGTCAAAGCGCGGCGTGGTCAACAGCGACGAGGCGATCGATCTGGTGGGGATGGCACTGCAGCTTGGTGCGACTTTTGTCGCACGCAGTTTCTCCGGCGACAAGGCGCAGTTGGTTCCGCTGATCGAGGCCGCGATCAGCCATGAAGGCGCCGCGTTCATCGATTGCATCTCGCCCTGCGTGGCGTTCAACAACCACGAGGGTTCGACCAAGAGCTTCGACTTCGTGCGCGAGCACAATGAGGCGGTGAATGCTCTCGACATGATGCCGGGCCGCGCGCCGATCACGGTGGACTACGCACCCGGCACGGTGGAGGTGGTGACCCAGCACGACGGCTCAGTGCTGCGGCTGCGCAAGTTGCACACGGACTACGACGTGCATGATCGTATCGCAGCGCTGACGTATATGCAGGAGCGGCATGCGGCCGGCGAGATCGTGACCGGGCTGCTGTATGTTGATCCCGATCCGCGCGACATGCACAAACACATGAACACGGTGATGACGCCGCTGAACGAACTTGACGAAGCGGCTCTGGTCCCCGGTGCGGCGGTGCTCGAGAAGCTGAACGCAAGTCTGCGGTAGGCGGCCGCAGGAACGGACCTCTCCTGCGCTGGTCGCGGAAGAGAGTACGGCGCGGAGCACCACGGGAGTCGGGGTCAAAC
>JASHQG010000533.1 GCA_030037665.1 Acetobacteraceae bacterium | reverse complement strand
CGAACTGGAAGATCGCCAATGACATCGCGGCAGAGCATGGACGGGTCATGGACCCGACGCGATTGCGCCTGGTCGGACCGATGCACATCGCCGAGACGCGCACCAAGGCCTACGAGAACTGCAGATTCGGGTTCGAGCGGTACCTGGGCTATCTGAACAACAATCAGCCACGCTTCCTGCCGCCGACCGGGGCGGATCCAGCGGAGTGGTTTGTTGAGAACAAGTTCGGGGTGATCGGCACACCGGACGATGCAATCGCGTTGATCCAGCGCCTGCGCGACAAGCAGGGCGAGTTCGGCGTCATGCTGCACCAGGCGCATAACTGGGCCGACTGGGAGGCGACGCAGCGTTCCTACGAACTCTACGCGCGCTACGTCATGCCGCATTTTTCCGGTGACAACGCGCCGAGGGTAGAGTCGTTCAACTGGTGTACCGCGCACCGCGACGAGCTGACGGAGAAGCGCTCAAGCGCGGCGCGGGCGATGTTCGAGAAGCACGAGGCGGAACAACAGGCCCGGATGGCGAGGCCACCCAAGGGACGGGAGGCTTGGTAGAGTAAGAACCCGCGCCGGTTTCGCGCGGAGCGTTACTCGGCCATTGCCTGGTACGCCGCCAGGCATGCGATATCGACCACCTGACTGACCGAGGCATCCATCGGCAGAATCTGAACCGGCCGCTCCATGCCGATCAGGATTGGGCCGATTGTTGTGCCGCCACCCAGCCGGTGCATCAGGTGCGATGTGATGAGTGCGGAGTGCAACCCCGGCATCACCAGCACATTCGCGTCGCCGGTCAGCCGGCAGAACGGGTACAGCGCGCGAATTGATGGCTCCAGCGCCACATCCGGACTGATCTCGCCGTCGTATTCGAAATCCACCTTGCGCGCATCCAGCACGGTGACGGCGTCCCGCATCGGAATGGCACGATCGTTTGGCGGGTCGCCGAACACCGAATGCGACAGGAGCGCCACGCGCGGTTCATGGCCAAGATGTCGCGCCGCACGCGCGGCGCCGGTGGCGATATCCGCCAATTGCTCCGCGTCGGGGCGGAAATTGATCAGCGAATCGGCAACGAAAATCGTCCGCCCGCGCATTCCCACGAGCAGGGTCAACCCGAATGCGATCCCGCCCGGCGAGGGCGAGATTGCGTGCCGGACGTCGTCGAGACATACCTGCGCCGATCGGGTCAGGCCCGTCACCATTGCATCGGCATCGCCCGTCGCCACCATGCAGGCGGCGAACACATTCCGATCCTGGTTCACCATGCGCTGGCAATCGCGTTGCAGATGTCCCTTGCGCTGCAGCCGTTTGTAGAGAAAATCAACGTATTTCGGGTTGGCATTCGACAGCCGCGCGTTGTGGATTTCGATGCCTTCGATGATCCCCAATCCGAGGCTGGCAATCGTTGCCTGCACCCGATCCTCGCGCCCGATGAGCACAGGCTGGCCGTAACCCGCGTTGCGGAAGGCGACGGCGGCACGCACCGCCTTGGTTTCTTCGCCTTCGGCGAACACCACCCGGCGCGGATTGGCGCGCACGCTTTCCATGATTGCATCCAGCGCACCGGCCGTCGGATCAAGCCGTCCTGACAGCTCGCGCGCGTAGCGCCGCAGGTGGACCAGCGGCTGCCTTGCAACGCCGGAGTCCATTGCAGCGCGCGCCACTGCCGGTGGCACCCACGAGATCAGCCGCGGATCGAAAGCGTTGGGGATGATGTAGTCGGGGCCGAATGTGAGCCGCCGTCCGGCGGAGGCAGTATGCACTTCATCAGGCACGTCCTCGCGCGCGAGATTGGCCAGCGCCTCGGCGGCGGCGATCTTCATCGCATCATTGATTGTGCTGGCGCGCACATCCAGAGCGCCGCGGAAGATGTAGGGGAAGCCGAGCACGTTATTTACCTGATTTGGATAGTCGCTGCGGCCAGTGGCCACGATCGCATCGCCGCTGACCTCGCGCGCGTCCTCGGGCGCGATTTCTGGATCCGGATTGGCCATGGCGAAGATAATCGGCTTTCCTGCCATATTGCCGACCATCTTCTTGTTCATTGCGTCCTTGACCGAAAGTCCGAAGAAAACGTCGGCACCTTCCAGCGCCTGCGCCAGTGTACGCGCCTTGGTATCGACCGCGTGGGCCGATTTCCACTGGTTCATGCCCTCGGTACGGCCTCGGTAGATCACGCCCTTTGTGTCGCACAACGTGATGTTCTCTGGCCGCATGCCCATCGCACGCAGCAGGTCAACACATGCGATGGACGCCGCACCGGCACCGTTGACCACCAGCTTGGTGTCCCGCAGCTCTCGCCCGGTCAGGTGACAAGCATTGATCAACCCGGCCGCGGCGACGATTGCCGTGCCGTGCTGGTCGTCGTGGAACACCGGGATGTCCATCACCTCGCGCAGGCGTTGCTCGATCACGAAGCATTCCGGTGCCTTGATGTCCTCGAGGTTGATGCCGCCAAAGCCACGCAGGAAACGCACGGCATTGACGAATTCGTCCACGTCCTCGGTGCCGATTTCCAGGTCGATACCGTCGATGTCGGCGAAGCGCTTAAACAGAGCGACCTTGCCCTCCATGACCGGTTTGGAGGCGACGGCGCCGAGATTGCCGAGTCCCAACACCGCGGTTCCGTTGGAGATCACCGCGATCATATTGCCCTTGGTCGTGTAGTCGTACGCCAATGTTGAATCCCGCGCGATATGCAGGCACGGCTCGGCAACGCCCGGCGAATAGGCGAGCGACAGATCACGGGCAGTCGTCAATGGCTTGCTGATTCGCGTCTCCAGCTTGCCAGGGCGCCCGGATGCGTGGAGCGCCAGCGCCTCTTCGGCGGAGATGCGGGCGGTGCGGGTGTCGCTGATGCCGCCGTCGGCCATGGTCGGATTCCCTTCGAGCATCCATGCAGGTGGTAGCGCCATCATGGGCGCGCCGTCGCTGAGACGCAAAATCGCGGCCGCTGTGCTTCGCAGTGGCCGCGACCTTGGCTAAACGAGGTGGATGTCCGACTCCGCCCGCCAGCCGCGCGCCGAACGTGCCTCGCCCGCAATGGCGCAGTGGTTCGCCATGAAGGCGCACCATCCCGACGCGCTGTTGTTCTTCCGCATGGGCGACTTCTACGAGCTGTTCTTTGCCGATGCTGAGAGCGCGGCGACCGCACTCGACATCGCGCTGACCGCGCGTGGCGAGCATGACGGCGCGCCGATCCCGATGTGCGGTGTGCCGTATCACGCGGCCGAGGTCTACCTGGCGCGGCTGATCCGCCGCGGGTTTCGGGTCGCCGTGGCCGAGCAGATGGAGGATCCGAAGAACCGCGCCGGCAAGGGGCCCATCCGACGGGACGTGGTGCGGCTGATCACCCCCGGGACGGTCACCGAGGAGGCGCTACTCGAGGGGGGCCGGGCAAATTTGCTGCTGGCGGTCGCTTACGATTCAACGCCTCTTGCGCAGAGCGGGCGTGGTCGGCGCGACGCGGCGGGCGCGAGGCCGGTCGGCGAGGCCGTGCCGGCTCGACCGTCACTCTCGCCCGATACGCGCCTTGAGGTCACCCGGCCCGTCGGTGAGATGTCCCTCGGTGCGGCCTGGCTCGACGTCTCCACTGGATTATTCGTAACGGCTGCGCTCGCGCCAGCCGAACTGCCCGCCTTGCTGCATCGCCTTGAACCGGCCGAGATCCTCGCCCCCGCGACACTCAGCCTGTCCGATTGGGCCACCAAGCGAGCCCCCGAATCAGCCCCCTCCCCGCCCCTCATCGCCCGCCGCCGCCTTGCTGAAGCCTTCGGCGCGGCCAGCCTTGAGGCGTTTGGTAGCTTCACCGACGGCGAAGCGATCGCCGCATTTCTGGCGCTCGATTACGTCCGCAGCACGCAGGCCGGTGCCTTGCCGCGCCTCACGCGCCCCTCGCCGCAAGGCCGTATCGGCGTCATGGCTCTGGACGCGGCGACCCGGGCCAGTCTGGAGATCCAGCGCGCGCGCGACGGCGGCGATCGGCACACGCTCTATGCGTCGGTGCAGCGCACGCTAACCCAGGCGGGGGCACGCCTCTTGGGCACCTGGCTCGCTGCGCCGCTTACTGACACGGATGAGATTGCCGGGCGTCAGGACGCCTGGTCCTGGCTGATCGCCAATCCCGATGCCGCAACGCGCGCCCGCGCCGCGTTGCGCTCGGCGCCAGACATCACCCGCGCCCTGGCGCGGCTGTCGCTCAACCGCGGCGGCCCTCGTGACCTCGCCGCAATGCGCGACGGACTCGGCGCCGCAGCCGCCGTGCACGCGGCGCTGGACGGACCGCTGCCCGTTGTACTCGCCAATGCCCGGACGGCCTTGGCGCCCGATCCGACGATCGCGCGAACGCTGACTGACGCGCTCACCGATCCGCCACCGCACCGGCTGGAAGACGGCAACGCGATTCGGCCGGGGTACGACGGTGACCTCGATGCCGAGCGCAACCTGCGCGACGATTCCCGCCGGGTGCTGGCGGCGCTGCAGCTCGACCTGGCGCAGCGGTACGGCGTGGCGAGCCTAAAGATCAAACACCACGCGCAACTTGGCTATGTGATCGAAGTACCCTCCGCCGCGGTGGAGAAGCTGCGCGTCCTGCCCGAGATGACGCTGCGCCAGGGTATGGCGAACGGCGCACGCTTCACCACCGCGGAACTCATCGAACTCGACCGCCGAATCTCGGAGGCTGGCGAGCGCGCCGCTGCGCGCGAGCGAACGATCTTTGCCACGCTGGTGCGCACCACGCTTGATCACGCTGAGCGGCTCGCCACAGCCGCAGACGCCCTCGCGCTGGTCGACGCAGCCCAGTCCGCCGCAAAACTCGCCGAGTCCGGCACTTGGTGCCGGCCGGTGGTTACCAACGGCGAGGAATTCGAAATCCGCGCCGGCCGCCATCCCGTGGTCGAAGCAGCAATCGCCGGTCGCGCCACGTTCGTGCCGAACCACGCTGACCTCTCACCCGACCGCCGCCTGCTGCTCCTGACCGGGCCGAACATGGCGGGTAAGTCGACCTTCCTCCGGCAAAACGCGCTCATCGCCGTGCTGGCGCAGGCGGGCCTGCCGGTGCCGGCGGACGCCGCCCGGATCGGCGTCATTGACCGATTGTTCTCCCGCGTCGGCGCGTCCGACGACCTCGCCCGCGGCCGCTCCACCTTCATGGTTGAGATGACCGAGACCGCCGCCATTCTGCATCAGGCAGGACCGCGCTCCCTCGTGGTCGTAGACGAGATCGGCCGCGGCACCGCAACACTCGACGGATTGGCGATCGCCTGGGCGGTGCTGGAGGCGCTGCATTCGGTCATCCGCTGCCGCACCATTTTCGCCACACATTTCCACGAACTTGCCGAACTGGCGGACAGATTGCCGCGGCTCAGGCCGCATACGATGCGGGTGAAGGAGTGGAAAGAGAGCGTCGTGTTCCTGCATGAGGTGGCAGAAGGTGCCGCGCGTCGATCCTGGGGCGTCCATGTTGCCGAACTCGCTGGCGTGCCCGCGCCGGTGGTGCGCCGCGCCGCGCGGCTGCTGGCGAGTTTGGAGAAGCACGGCGGCCCACTGAGCGACGGCGCGCCGCTCGGCGCGCTGCCTCTGTTCGCCACACCGTCCGAGGAACTGCCGCCGGCCAGCGACGAGCTGCGCGAAGCCCTCGCCGCACTGGAACCCGACCGGATGAGCCCCAGAGACGCACTCGACGCACTTTATCGTCTGAAGGCCCTGCTAGCGGTTCCCGACGCCGCCGCGACCTAGTACGATCACCCCGATGCTTGCCCCCACGACCCTGCCGAAGGCCCCGGAAGCCGCGACCGCCGTTCTCTCGGACGCGCTGGCCGCGTTGGCCTCTGATCAGGGGAAAGTGCCGCGCGATGCCGCCCTGGGCGAGTTCCGCCGCCATTTGGCCCGCATCCAGAACTACGTCCAGCACGCCTTCGAGCAAGAACAAATCACTGGGCTGCAGGCCGCGCGGCTGCTGGGACGGCTGGTGGATGGCGTGATTGCCGCGCTTTACGAGCACGCCGTCAACGGCGCCGGCCGCGGTCTCGGGGAGCCGGAGCACCTGAGCATCGCCGCCACCGGCGGTTACGGCCGCGGCGTACTGGCGCCGTTCAGCGACATTGATCTGCTGTTCCTGACCGCTGAGAAGCCGTCACCGCACACGCTGCGCCTGGTGGAGTATATTCTCTACTTCCTGTGGGACCTGGGCCTGAAGGTCGGCCACGCGACGCGCTCGATCGAGGATTGCCTGGTCGAAGGCGGCAGGGACACGACCATCCGGACGGCGCTGCTGGACGCACGCTACCTTGCCGGCGATGCGTCATTGTTCGCGGTGTTTCATCAGCGGTTCCGCCAGGCATGCAAGGAAACTGGCGTCGCCGAGTACATCGCGGCGAAGCAGGCGGAGCGCGCCGTCCGGCACCGTCGCTTCGGCGACAGCCCGTTCATGGTCGAGCCGAATATCAAGGAGGGCCGCGGTGGGCTGCGCGACCTGCAGACGCTTTATTGGATCGCGCGCTACGTCTACGACACCCAGACCATGGGTGAGCTCGCCGATGTCGGCGACATCCTGACGCACACCGAAGCGCGCCACGGCCGGCGCGCCTGGGAATTCCTCTGGACTGTCCGGTTCCATCTCCACTACGTCGCCGGCCGCGCCGAGGAACGCCTGACTTTCGACATGCAACCGGTGGTCGGCGCACGGATGGGCTACACGCGTCATGGCAAGCAGGACGGTGTCGAGCGCTTCATGCGCCACTACTTCCTGACCGCGCGCGAGGTGGCGCGGCTGACGCGCATCCTGGAGCCGGCAATCCTGCGCCAGGCGCTTGGTCCGCCGGCGGTTGCGGCGGAGACCGATCCGGCGCTGGTGAAGGCGGGCTTCGTACTGGCCGAAGGCATGCTGATGCCAATCAGCGGTCGCGATTTTGACGCCGAGCCGATTCAGATGCTGCGCATTCTACGCATCGCGCGCGATCGTAACCTGGAACTGCACCCGCTTGCCCTGCGCTCGCTGATCCAAAACGAGCGGCGCGCGGTCGACCTGCGTGGCAACAAGAAAGCGGCCGACTTGTTCATGGACCTGATGTGCGGGCGCGAACCGGAACGGCATCGCGGCGGCATCGTCGGCGGCCCTCATCCGGACGGCGCGCGCTGGCTCGGCGTGATGAACGAGACCGGGTTCCTCGGCCGCTTCCTTCCCGACTGGGCCCGCATCGTCGGGCAGATGCAGTTCGACACCTATCACGTCTTCACCGTCGATGAGCACACGATCGAGGCGATCCGCGTGCTGAACGCGATGGAACGTGGCGAACTGCAGGAGGTCGCGCCGATCGCTTCAGAACTGGTGGAACACGTGCAGTCGCGGCGCGCCCTGTACCTCGCACTGCTGATGCACGACATCGCCAAGGGACGCGGCGGCGACCATTCGCAGATCGGCGCGGAGCTCGCGCTGGAGGTCGGGCCCGCTCTGGGGCTGACAGCGGAGGAGACCGAGACCGTCTCCTGGCTGGTGCTGCATCACCTGCTGCTTTCCACCATCGCGTTCAAGCGCGACATTGATGATCCGAAGACGATCCTCGATGCGGCGGACATCGTCCAGTCGCCGGAGCGTCTGCGGCTGCTGCTGATTCTGACGGTCGCCGACATGCGCGCGGTGTCGGCGAAGGTGTGGAACAACTGGAAGGCGACGCTGCTTCGTGAACTGTACGCGCGGGTGGCAGACGTGCTGGCAGGAGGGCTTTCCACCACCGAACGTGACGTGCGCGTGCAGCGCGCCAAGCACGCCGCGGCGGTACTGCTGTCGGACTGGTCGAAGGAAGAAATCACGGATTTCACCAGTCTCGGTTATCCGGGCTACTGGCTGTCATTCGATCCTGAGACGCATGCGCGCCATGCGCGCCTTGTGCGCGATGCGGAAGCGCGCAGGGCACCGCTGACGGTGAATACGCAGCCACTGCCGGCGCGGTCGGTGACCGAGGTGACGGTGTACTGCAGCGACCATCCGGGCTTGTTCTCGCAGATCAGCGGCGCGCTCGCGGTGGCGGGCGCGTCGATCGTCGATGCACGCATTCACACGCTGACCAACGGCATGGCGCTGGATACGTTTTGGATCCAGGACGCCGCGGGCGGCGCATTTGACGCGCCGCACCGGCTCGCGCGGCTGTCCGTACTGATCGAGCAGGCGCTGTCAGGGCGGCTGCGGCTGGCGACCGAAATCCGCAACCTGTCGAAGATCGTACTGGGCCGGCGCATGCGCGCGATTCACGTGCCTCCGCGCGTGGTGATCGACAACCACGCGTCCAATACTTTCACTGTGGTGGAAGTGAACGGACGCGACCGGCCTGGATTCCTGCATGACGTGACCGCGGCGATCACCGACCAGGGCCTGCAGATCTCGTCGGCGCATGTAACGACATACGGCGTGCGCGCCGTGGACGTGTTCTATGTGAAGGATGTGTTTGGATTGAAAGTGGAGAATGAGCGTCGGCTGACGCAGTTGCGCGAGGCCCTGCTCAAGGCGATCTCGCCGCCCGAGGAAGAAGAAGGCACCCAGCCGATTGAGCCTCCGGCACGCAAGCGGCGGCAAGCGGCGGCGGGTTAGAAAGCCTGGCCTTTCTTAGCCCAACCAAGGCACGAGCGCCGGAACCTCCCGCTGATAGCGTACGTACTGCTCCCCGAACTCCTGCAGCATGAAGCGCTCCTCGATTCGCATCTTCCTGAAAACCGCTGCCAGCACCGCGGCGAACGCCACCAGTCCCCGCCATTCTCCTTCCGCCAGCGCTGTTCCCAGCACCGCCAGCAGCATGCCGGCGTAGATCGGATGCCGCACGACACGGTACGGCCCGCTGCGCGTCAACGTGTGGTCCTGCTTGACTGTGACCGTGCCACTCCAGTTGCCCCCGAGCCGCATGCGTGCGGCGGCGGAAAACAGCAGTCCGGCGGCGACCAGCGCCGTCCCCAGCCATAACCACACCAGCCCGCGTGGCAGAAAACGCGCGTCGAGCACCGGGCCTGCGAGACGCCGCGAAGCCAGCAGCGCTGCCCCCACCGCCAGCGGCACCACGTGCGACGCGCGGGAGGCGGCGGACTCACGCCGGCGCACCGGCTTGGCGAAGGCGCTCGCGATCATCCAATAGAGGCCCCAGATCGCCCACAGCGCCGGGATCACCAGGGCGAGCGGATGCCGCATGCCGGCCTCAGCTGCGCGACGTGTTGCGGTTGCGTGTTGCGTGCGGTTCGAGCCAGCCCATGCTCGCAGCCGGTTCGCAGTCAGTCGTCGTCAGGTACGGTTTGATATCGAGCAGCGGCGTTCCGTCGACGCAGTCGAGGAAACGCACGTTGAGACAGTCCGGCGCGGCGAAGCCCTCGAATGCCACCACCGACAGCCCGATCGGATTGGGCCGCCGTGGGTTCCGCGCGGAGAAGACACCGCGCGTCTGCCCGTCGAATGGCGGGATGAATGTCAGCTCCGGCACCGTCACCTGATCCATCCAGTAGATGAGGAGCAGGTGGGAGAAGCTGTCGAGACTGCGCAAGCCTCCGACGAACTCCGTCAGCACATGCGCGGTGCAGAGCGGTGCCGGATCGGGCTGCCGTCCGTTACGCGGGCAGTCCGCGATGTTGCGCCAGGGTGTGTGCAGCGTGCCGATTGGGCGAACCGTGAACAATGGCGATGTCATCTGTGGCACCAACCTCCGTCGCAACCGCCGTTTGGCCCAGGCCTCGTGCCAGACCCTGCGGCGGCCATCCACACCCTAGCCTACCGCGGCCAGCCCGGGCGTGCATGGCCGCTGCAGTAGCCGGCGATGACGCGGCGCGCGGGCGCTGGACCGCGCCGCAGTCACCCCGCCCGCTGCAACGCCGCCAGCTCCCTTATCTTCCGCGCCATCGCCGCGATGCCATTACCGCGGTTGGTGGACAGTGCTTCCAGCAGGCCAAGCTCCTTCAGGAAGACCGGGTCCGTCGCGGCGATCTCCGCCGGCGTGCGGCCGGAATAGACGCGCAGCAGCAGCGCGATCAGCCCCGAGACGATCGCCGCATCCGACACACCCGCGAGGTAAAGCCGGCCATCATGCAGCGCTCCTTCCATCCACACGCGACTCTGACAGCCCGGCACGCGATGCGCGTCGTCGGCCCATTGGTCAGGAAATGGCGGCAGCTTCCGGCCAAGCTCGATGATGAACTGGTAACGATCCATCCAGTCGTCGAACACGCTGAGCTCGTCGCCGATCGCGGCAATCGCATCGGCAGCAGAAGCCTCCTCGGGGTATACGAACGCATCCAGCATCGTTCGCATGTGCGGTGCAGCCCAGTCCGCGTCAAGCGACGCCGACCAATCCGCCAGCGCCGCTGGGTCTTGCACGACGGTGCGTTCCACGACCCGGGCAACATCGACCACCAGCCGGCATGCCGCCCGGGCAGTCCAGCGCCGGAACTGGGCGCCGGACCGTGTGCACGCACGCCAAGCACGCCGTCCGCCGACCCAGCGAGCATGCGCGATGCACGAGCGCGGGCAGCGGGAGATTTACTGTGCGCGACGTTCCGCAAGCGTGACGGCGAGCTCGATCGCGGCGATCAGGCTGGTCGGGCTGGCGATGCCTTTGCCAGCAATATCGTACGCCGTACCGTGGTCTGGTGAGGTGCGGATGATGGGCAGACCGAGCGTCACATTGACACCGTGATCCATGTCCAGCGTCTTCAGCGGGATCAACGCCTGGTCGTGGTACATGCAGATGGCCGCGTCGTAGCGGGTCCGGGAGGCAGTGGTGAACATCGTGTCGGGCGGCCAGGGCCCGGACACGTCGACACCCGCCGCGCGCAGCGCAGTGATGGCCGGCGCAATGATCAATTCTTCCTCTTTGCCCAATGCTCCCTGCTCGCCCGCGTGCGGGTTGAGGCCCGAGACGGCCAAGCGTGGCTGCGCGATGCCGAAGTCGCGACGCAGCGCGGCATCGGTGGTACGCGCGGTCGCGACAATTTTCTCCGTGGTCAGCGTCGCAAGCGCATCGCGCAGCGAGACGTGCACGGTGACGGGCACGACGCGCAGCGAGGGACTGGCGAGCATCATGATCTCTTTGCCGGGGACGCCGGTCAGCGCGGCGAGGAATTCCGTGTGGCCAGGATATTCGAATCCGGCGTCGTAGAGGGCGGCCTTGTTGATCGGATTTGTCACCACGCCGCCAACCACGCCGTGCAACGCGAGATCAGTCGCGCGCTCGATTGAGGCGATCACCCCGCGCGCGTTGGCCTTGTCGGGTCGGCCAGGAACGGCGGGGACGGCGAGCCGCACCGGCAACACAGGCAGCGCTTCACGGAATACCCGGGCTGCCGCGGCAGCACGATCGACCACGCGAAGGCGGACATCACAGTTGATGGTTCTGGCAAGTTCGGCGAGACGATCAGGATCGTCGAGCACGACGAAGCATTGCGGGCCCTTGCGCAGAGCTTGCCATGCGCGCAACGAAATCTCCCCGCCGATGCCGGCCGGGTCGCCCATGGTTACCGCGACGGGTCGCATGGATGCCATGGTGCTCAGATATGCCATGCCTGTGCGACGCCGCCGCGTTCGCCAGGATCCTTGTCATCAGAACGCCCACGCGAGGCGTAAGGATCACTCCGGCGCCCCCTCGTGAGCGTCGCGCCCTGCGTCAACTTTGTGAATGAACCGGACCACACGGACGCCACCTCATCTGACGGAAATCCGACAACCATCATCTCTCAAATATGGATGGCACGACCATCGACGGCCAGCGCGGCTTCCTTCACGGCCTCTTCCAGCGTCGGATGCGCATGACAGATACGTGCGACATCCTCGGCGGAAGCGCCAAACTCCATCGCGGTGACGAGTTCTGCGATCAGCGTGCCGGCATCAGGACCGATGATGTGCGCTCCCAGAATCCGATCGGTCTGTTTGTCGGCGAGCAGCTTTACGAAGCCTTCGGTATACCCGATCGCGCGAGCCCGGCCGTTGGCCGTGAACGGGAACTTGCCCACGCTGTATGTGATGCCGGCCGCTTTAAGTTCCTCCTCGGTCTGGCCGACGGCGGCAACTTCCGGCCAGGTGTAGACCACACCGGGAATGGCGCCGTAGTTCACGTGGCCTGCCTGGCCGGCGAGGATTTCCGCTACCGCAACGCCTTCATCTTGCGCCTTGTGCGCCAGCATCGGACCGGCGATCACATCGCCGATGGCGTAGATGCCCTGGATGTTGGTCGCGAAATGCGCATCGGTCCTGACACGGCCACGGTCGTCGAGCGCGACGCCAGCTTCGGCGAGACCCAGGCCATCGGTGTGCGGGCGGCGGCCAATCGACAGCAGTACGATGTCAGCCTGCAGTTCTTCGGCGTCGCCGCCTTTGGCGGGTTCGAGCGTCAGATTGACGCCTTGATTGCTCTTGCGTGCGGCGGTGACTTTGGTGCCGAGTTGGAATTTCAGGCCCTGGCGGCCAAGAATGCGCTGCAAAGAGCGCGCAACCTCGCCGTCCATTGTCGGAACGATGCGGTCAAGGAATTCCACGACCGTGACCGCGGCGCCGAGCCGGCGCCACACGCTGCCGAGTTCCAGGCCGATATAGCCGCCGCCGATCACCACGAGGTGGGTGGGGACTTTGTCAAGCTCGAGACCGCCGGTCGAGGAGACGATCTGCCGTTCGTCCACGTCCACGTCGGTGAGCGGCACGCTATCGCTGCCGGTGGCAATAACGATATTTTTGCTGTCGTAGGTCGCGCCGTTCACCTCGACTCTTCCGGGGCCGATGATGCGACCGTGCCCTTTCAGCCACGTCACATTATTCTTGCGGAACAGGAATTCGACGCCTTTGACATTGGCCGCGACGACGTCAGCCTTGCGGGATTGCATGCGGGCGAGGTCGAGTTTGATCGACTCGACGATGACGCCGTGATCAACCAGCGCGTGACGCGTGTGATCGAATTCCTCCGACGATTGCAGCAGCGCTTTCGATGGGATGCAGCCAATGTTGAGGCAGGTGCCACCCAGCGTCGCACGCTGTTCCACGCATGCGACCTTCATGCCGAGCTGTGCTGCACGGATGGCACAGACATAGCCCCCTGGGCCAGAGCCGATGACAATGACGTCGAAGGTTTCGCTCATTGAATCCTCGCTGACTTCACCTCGCCCGCGACGCAGGAGAGGTTGAAACGCACAATCGTTGCGTGTGACCGGCGAAGTGCGGAACGGCTGCCGGTGGCTCGTCACTCACCGGGCAAACACCGCTCAATGCCCCCACCGCTCTGCGGGCATGTTGTAAGCTACAGATCCAGCAGCAGCCGGCGGGGATCTTCAACACCTTCCTTCACGCGCACCAGAAACGACACCGCCTCCCGTCCGTCCACGATTCGGTGATCGTACGACAGCGCCAGATACATCATCGGCCGCGCTTCGATCTTGCCGTTCACGACGACCGGCCGCTCCTGGATCTTGTGCATCCCCAGTATCGCCGACTGCGGCGGATTCAGAATTGGCGTGGACAGAAGCGAGCCGTATACCCCCCCATTGGTGATGCTGAACGTGCCGCCGGTGAGCTCCTCCAGCTTCAAGGCCCCGTCGCGCACGCGCCTGCCGAAATCGGCGATCGCCGCTTCCAGCTCCGCGAAACTCATCCGATCTGCATCGCGGATCACCGGCACAACCAGACCGCTCGGGCCGCCGACGGCGATGCCCATGTGAACGAAATTCTTGTAGACGATATCTTCGCCGTCGATCTCGCCGTTCACGGCGGGGAATTCCTTCAGCGCGACGCAGCAGGCACGAACGAAGAATGACATGAAGCCGAGGCGCACGCCGTTGTGCTTCTTTTCGAACGCGTCGCGGTATTCGGCACGCAGCGCCATCACCACGGACATGTCCACCTCGTTGAACGTGGTGAGCATCGCCGCGGTGTTCTGCGCCTCTTTCAGCCGCACGGCGATGGTGCGGCGCAGGCGCGTCATGCGCACGCGCTCCTCGCCTGGCTCGTCGACACGCGGTGGCTTTGCGGCGGGTTCGACGGCCGGCGGCGGCGTGACCGGGCGCTCCAGGAACGCCAGCACGTCGCCCTTGGTGATGCGGCCATCCTTGCCAGTGCCTGGTGCGAGTTCCCGGGGAGCGAGACTATGTTCTTCGATCAGCTTCGCCGCGGCGGGCATCGCCATCGGCTGCGTCGGCGGACTAGCTGGGCGCGTTACCGGGCCGAGCGGCCGGGGCGGCGCCTGCACGCCGGCCGGCGGATTGGCGGCCGCGCGC
>JASHQG010000532.1 GCA_030037665.1 Acetobacteraceae bacterium | reverse complement strand
AACTGGGCGTGCTGTACTTGCAGGATGGCGTATGGAACGGCGAGCGGTTACTGCCGGAAGGCTGGGTGGATTACGCGCTGACGGCGACACAAACCGGCAGCAGCTATGCCGCATGTTTCCGCACCAACATCGACGGACAGTTTCCGGATCTGCCGCGAGACACCGCATGGGCGTCAGGTGCGTCGGATCAGCGCATTTTCATCCTGCGTAAGCACAAACTAACCGTGGCGGTGAACAACGAGACCGACCATCCCTTGGACCTTGCGGCTCTGAACCGCGTGATAGCCACGGCCATCGCCGAGCTGAAATAGGGAGACGCGAGCAATGCCCGTCCGCAATGTCGCGCGCGAGAAACTGGAAAAGGGCGAGTTGTCGCTCGGCGTTGGCGTGCGCCTGACGCGCAGTGTGGAGATCGCCAAGGCGATGGCGACTGCAGGGTTCGATTGGTTGTTTCTGGATATGGAACATGGCGTGATGTCGCTCGAGGCGTGCGCGCAGATCTCCACTGCGGCACTGGATGCCGGCATTGCGCCGATCGCGCGCGTTCCGAACGGGCAGTACTCAATCGCGACCCGTGCACTGGACAACGGCGCGTTGGGCATCGTGATGCCGCATGTCGATACGGCCACGGAAGCGCGGGAAGTGGTGGAGCGGCTGAAATATCCACCGGTGGGGCACCGCTCGATGGGTGGCATCGGTCCGCATTACAGCCTGCGTTCCGCCAGCACCGGTGATGCAGCCGAAGCGCTGAACGCGGCGAACCTGACCGTGGTGATGCTCGAAACGCCGACGGCGATCGCGAATGCCGAGGAGATCGCGGCAGTGCCGGGCGTCGATGTGCTGCTGATCGGCACCAACGATCTGTGTGCGGAAATGGGCATCCACGGCAATTTCGCGCATGACCGCGTGGCTGACGCTTATACGAGGATGATCGCTGCGTGCCACAGGCACGGGAAGTTCCCCGGGATGGCCGGCATCTACAACGAGGCGATCATGCCGCGTTATATCGAGATGGGTGCGCGGTTTATTCTGTCCGGGCAGGATGCGGCGTTCCTGATGGCGGGCGCCGGGCAGCGGACAGGTTTCCTGCGCAAACTCATGGCGGGCTGACGGAACGCCGGTATCGCCGCGAATCCCGATTGACCACACCGGCGCGCACGCCAGTCCGGCGGCGCGCAACGCGCAAATAAGGGCCAGGAGGAGTGCATGGGCAACATCATCGAGCTGAAGTCCGCCGACGGCTTTGCTTTGTCCGCCTACAGGGCGGGGCCGCAGAACGCCGCCAAGGGCCTCGTGGTGATCCAGGAAATCTTTGGTGTGAACCACCATGTCCGTGACATGGTCGACCGCTTCGCCGCGCAGGGCTATGCCGCGGTCGCGCCGGCTCTCTTCGACCGTGTTAAGCGCGGCGTCGAACTCGGCTACACAGAAGATGACATCGGCGCGGGGCGCGACCTGCGCATGAAGCTGAACGACGCACAGGTGATGACCGATGTCGAGGCTGCAGCGAACCAACTGGATGGGATGAAGCTCGGCGTCGTCGGCTACTGCTTTGGTGGTACCGTGGCCTGGTGGGGCGCCACGCGCACCCACAAGTTCGTCGCCTCGTCCTGCTGGTACGGCGGGGGTATCGCCGCAACCAAGGATGAAAGCCCGAATTGCCCGGTGCAGATGCATTTCGGCGAGAAGGATGCGTCGATTCCGATCACCGATGTGGATGCGATCCGAGCGGCGCAGCCAAAGGCCGAGGCGTACTTGTACGCGGGCGCACAGCACGGGTTCGGCTGCGACGAAAGGAGCAGCTTCAGCAAGCCCGATTATGAGCTGGCGCAGCAACGGACCCTGGCTTTTTTCGCCAAGCACCTGGGGTGAACCAGCGCGTTCGCTCCGCGGATGGCCCATGCGGTCGCGATCGGATAGGCCGTCGGGCGCCGAGTGCCCCCGGCTCAGGCACTGTGGCGGTCCGTCGCGATGGCTTGTAACGGACCCGCCGCCGCGATCCGATACGTCACACGGAGCAGAGATCGTCAATGCCGGTCGTCGGTAATGCAAGCCGGCGGTCCAGACGAACGGTGGCCGGTCGGTAAGTGGGGGAGCCAGACCGCACGCGCGCGCTGAACCGTCGCTCCGTCAGGCGTGAGTCGATGGCGGTTGCAGCACGCGGCCCGCCACGGAATCCAGCTTCGACACAAGCGCGGGATCGCGCATATGCGCCGCGGTGATCACGGCGTTGTTCAGCGCCCGGTCACAGCCACCCGGGCACAGCGCCCGCTCACTGCCGACCTCTGGCACCACGTTCCGCACCAGCGCCCGCGCGTGATCGGCGTTTTCCAGCAGCACCCTTACCACAGCCTCGACCGTGACGTGGTCATGGTCCGGGTGCCAGCAATCGTAGTCCGTCACCATCGCCACGGTTGCGTAACAGAGCTCCGCCTCTCGCGCGAGCTTGGCCTCCGGCATGTTGGTCATGCCAATGACCGAGCATCCCCACGACCGGTAGAGTTCGCTTTCGGCCTTCGTGGAAAACTGCGGCCCTTCCATCACCAGATAGGTGCCGCCGCGTGTCACAGGCAGCGACAGTGCACGACATGACGCTTCCAGGGCATCGCCGAGTCGCGGACACACCGGGTGCGCCATCGACACATGCGCCACCACACCCTCACCGAAGAAGCTCTTCTCGCGCGCGAAGCTGCGGTCGATGAACTGATCGACGATCACGAAATGCCCGGGCGGCAGGTCGGCCCGCAAACTGCCGACCGCGGACAGCGAGATCACGTCGCTGACACCCGAGCGTTTCAGTGCATCGATATTGGCCCGGTAGTTCAGGTGCGTCGGAGACAGAGGATGTCCGCGTCCGTGCCGTGGAAGGAAGACGCAGCGCACGCCGTCCAACGTGCCGAACAGCAACGCATCGGAGGGTGTGCCCCAGGGTGTTTCGACCTGGCGCCAGACTTTGTCTTCGAGACCTTCGATGTCGTACAGGCCGGAGCCGCCAATGATGCCGATCACCGGTTGGATATCGGCGGTCATCGCGGCCTCAGTGCTCCACGTCCGACCAGATCTTGCGCTTCACCGCGTAGGTCAGCCCGGTCATGATCACCAGGAACAACACCACGCGCCAGCCGATCTGCTTGCGCTGTACCAGATCCGGGTTCGCGGCCCAGGCGAGGAATGTGACCACGTCATGCGCCTCGTCCGAAATCGAGTTGCCGGAACCGTCGGCGAAGGTCACCTGGCCGTCGTGCAGCGGCTGCGGCATAGCGATCTGATGACCTTCGAACGTCCTGTTGTAGAACAGGCCGCTCTGCACCTTGAAGCCGGCCGGCGGTGGGACGAACCCGGTCAGGATGCCATAGACATAGTCCGGACCGCCTGCGCGGGCGTTAATGATCACGGAGAGGTCTGGCGGCAGCGCCCCGTTTAGCGCGGCCCGCGCCGCTTGCGGGTTCGGGAAAGGCGAGCGGAACTGATCGGCCGGCGTCGCCGGACCCTGTTTCGGATTGCCCTGGTCGTCGACGCCCTGTGGCACTGTGACGGCCGCGGCAATCGCCTTGATTTGCGCCGGGGTCAGTCCGATGCCGGCAAGGTCGCGATAGTGCAGCTGCGTCATCGAATGGCAGTTGGCGCAGACTTCGGAATAAACCTGGAACCCCCGTTGCGCCGCGGCGAGGTCATAGGTACCAAACGGCCCCTGCCAGCTCCACTGCTGGCGTGCCAGTGGCTCGTCCTCCTGTGCCAGCGCCGGCAGTGCGATGGCGAGAGCGGCAGACACCAAGCCGATTGCGGCCAGCTTCAGCGCGCGCATCAGGCCTTCTCCATCGACTGCGCGGGTGCCGGCTGCGGTAAGGGTCCGCCGCCGCGATTGCGCAGGACGGCCGCGCTTATGCTTTCGGGGAGCGGCCGCGTCCGCTCGAACTTGCCGAGCAGCGGCAGGATCACCAGGAAGAACGCGAAGTAGTAGATCGCGCAGATACGGCTCAGGATCACGTAGATGCCGACCGGCTGATGCGCGCCGCACCAGCCCAGCACGATCACGGCCGCGACCCAAATGCGCAGCAGCCACCGGAACACTGGGCGGAAGCGCGCGCTGCGCACCGGGCTTGTGTCGAGCCACGGCAACACAAACAGGATCAGAATTGAACCGAAGAGCATGCATACGCCGCCGAGCTTGTTCGGCATCGAGCGGAGGATCGCGTAATACGGCAGGAAGTACCACTCCGGCACGATGTCGGGTGGCGTCTGCAGGGGATTGGCAGGGATCGAGTTGTTCGGGTCCGCGAGCAAATGCGGCATGAAAAACACCAGAATGGCGTACGCCAGCAGGTAGATGCAGAGGCCGACGCTGTCCTTCGCCGTGTAGTACGGGCTGAACGGCACGGTGTCCTGTGGCGATTTGACGTCGATTCCCAGTGGATTGTTGGAACCGACGATGTGCAGTGCCGCGACATGCAGGAACACAACGCCAACGATCACGAACGGCAGCAGGTAATGCAGTGCGAAGAAGCGGTTGAGCGTCGGGTCGGAGACGCTGAAGCCGCCCCACAGCCAGGTGACAATCGGGTGGCCGATGATCGGGAAGGCTGAGAATAGGTTGGTGATGACGGTCGCGCCCCAGTAGGACATCTGGCCCCAGGGCAGCACGTAGCCCATGAAAGCGGTCGCCATCATCAGCAGCAGGATGACGACGCCCAGCATCCACAGCAGCTCGCGCGGCGCTTTGTAGGAGCCGTAGTACAGCCCTCGGAAGATATGAATGTAGACGACGATGAAGAACATCGAGGCGCCGGTCTGGTGGATGTAACGGATCAGCCAGCCGTAGTTGACGTCCCGCATGATGCGCGCGACGCTGTCAAACGCGAGGGCGGTGTTGGGTTGGTAGTTCATCGCCAGGAAGATGCCGGTGACGACCATGATCACCAGGTTGACCGTCGCCAGCGCGCCGAAATTCCAGAAGTAATTGAAGTTCTTCGGCGTCGGGAAGACCGCGTATTCCTTTTGCATCATCGTGAAGACAGGAAGGCGCGTGTCGATCCAGTTCACCACCGGATTTTTGAAGTTGCTTGGGTCGTGCTGGCCAGCCATCAGGCAATTTCCTTCGTCAGCCGATCATGACGTTCGGGGCGGATGCGAAGGGGCGAGAAGTGCAGTGGAGGTTGGCCAGGACCAGGCTGAGCAACGGCGGCGGACTCTGCCATCTTCCCCTCTTCGACGTGCCGGCCAGGGCGCGGACACGCCTGACCCCGGACATGACTTGGCGCCCTGCCCGGATTTCTTGCGGCGCTCGCCGGAGTCCGGCTGCGTGGCCGCGCATCCTAGGAGCGAACCCTTCGCCCCTGCAACACGCCCTCTGCCCTGGCGCCAGCGCAGGGGCTACTCTGACTGTGTCTCTGGAACAACCCCCATGGCCGCAAATCTCGCAGAAAACCCTGTTGCTCCGCCGCACGTGGCGCTGCGGTCGCCCGCCCGCGCCTGGTTCGAGACGCTGCGCGACCGGCTATGCGCGGTGTTCGAGGCGATCGAGGACGATGCGTTGCTGCTGACCGACCGTCCGCCTGGCCGGTTCGAGCGCACAACGTGGACTCGGCCGACCCCGGACGGCTTGGCGGGCGGTGGCGGGGTGATCAGCCTGATGCGGGGCCGCGTGTTCGAGAAAGTCGGGGTGAACGTGTCAACCGTGTGGGGCGCGTTCAGCCCTGATTTCCAGGCGCAGATTCCCGGGGCCACGGATGACCCGCGGTTCTGGGCGTCCGGCATCAGCCTTGTCGCCCACATGCAATCCCCGCGCGTGCCGGCCGCGCATTTCAACACCCGAATGCTGGTGACGACCAAAGGGTGGTTCGGGGGGGGCGGCGACCTCACCCCGATGGTGTTGGAAGCGCCGGAGGCCCGGGCCGATGCGGCGGACTTCCATGCGGCCTTCCGGGCCGCGTGCGACCGACACGATCCCGCTTACTACGACCGGTTCAAAGCCTGGTGTGACCGATACTTCTTCCTGCCGCATCGGAACGAGCCGCGGGGGGCGGGCGGGATTTTCTTCGACCATCACTTCAGCGGCGATGCACAGGCCGACTTCGGCTTTGTGCGCGACGTGGGCGAGGCCTTCCTGGATATGTTTCCCAGCATTGTTCGCCGGCGGATGGGCGAACCGTGGACCGAGGCGGAACGGGCGCACCAGCTCGTGCGCCGCGGACGGTACGTGGAGTTTAACCTCATCCACGACCGCGGCACCCTGTTCGGACTGAGGACCGGTGGAAATGTCGAGGCGATCCTGATGAGCCTGCCGCCGGCGGTGGCATGGCCTTGAGGGACTGTCGCGGCGTGCGTCGCGCAGAGCGATTAACCGAACCCCCCGGCCGAGATTTCGTTCATCGTGCGCTC
>JASHQG010000531.1 GCA_030037665.1 Acetobacteraceae bacterium | reverse complement strand
TTCTGGATGCGCAGGCGGCGGGCGCGGGTCGCTTCCCAATAGGGCGCGCTGAGCAGATCGGAGGTGTTCGGCGCGGGCAGGCCTTCCGGGAGATAGGTGCTCATAGCGTGGCCTCCGAACCAAGAATAATTGAGCTGACCGGCGTGACCATCGGGCCGCCGATGATGATCGCCGTGTCGTTGCGCTCCACCTGGTTGATCGCGACACCGCGGATCTGCCGTACCGATTCGAGCACCAGCTCCAGCCCGTGCATATAGCATTCGGCGAGGTTGCCGCCGCTGGTGTTCAGCGGCATGTGCCCGTTGGGCACGATCAGGTTTTCCTTCACCAGCACCTCATTGGCTTCCTCGGCGCGGACCAGTCCGTGCTCTACCAGGCTCATGAGTACGCCACCGGTGAAATTCTCATAGCACTGCACGATGCCGATATCGGCCGGCGAGAGCTTCGCCATGTCGTAAAGCCGTGGCGCCAGCTGGGTGAAATGCGAGCTCGGATAGTTCGGCATGTTGTGCACGGGTGCGGCGCTGCGGTGCTCGCAACCTTGCGCGCAGGCCAGAATATAGGACGGTTTGCGTGGGAAGTCCTTCGCGCGGTCGGCGGGAACCACGATCACCGCGGCAGCGCCGTCATTTTCCTGGCAGCAGTCGTAGAGATGGAAGAATGGCTCCACGATCCAGCGTGAGTCGTCGTATTTTTCCTCTGTCAGCGGCCGGCCTCGCATGACCGCATTGGGATTGTTCTGCGCGTGGTGATAGCATGCGAGCGAAATCGCGCGCAGCGCTTCCTGGCGGATGCCGTGGTCGTGCATGAAGCGCGTCACCTTCATGGCGAAGCGCTGCGCCGGCGACATGACGCCATAGGGGAACAGGAACTGGTCGTCGCCGGAGGCGAGAGGTGCGCCGGAGCCGCGGCCATAGCGCGCGAACTGGCCCTGCGCCAACGAGCGAAAGGCGACGACGCAGTCCGCCATGCCGGTTGCGACCGCTGCGGCGGCGTTACCCACCGCGCCACAAACGCCGCCGCCGCCGCCCCCCCAGAACATGTTGGAGAAACGCAGCTCCTTGATGCCGAGCGCGGCGGCGAGGCGGCCGGCTTCGCTGCGGTCGTTGCCGTAGGAGGCGAAGCCATCGATGTCGCGCGGACTGATGCCGGCGTCCTTGCAGGCAGCCACGATCGCCTGAAGCGCGAGCTTGAATTCAGCGTCGGGCGCCTGTCCGTGGCGGTAATACGTGGTCTCGCCGATGCCGACGACGGCCGTCTGGCCTCGAAGGGTGCGGTTCATGCGTTCTCTACCTCTTCCGCAGGGTGGGCGTGGCGTACCTTATCGCCTTCCGCTCAGCAATTGGTTGAACGGGAGATCCTTATCCACGCGGACGTCGCCGGGCAGACCCAGCACGCGCTCGGCGATGATGTTGCGCAGGATCTCATCGGTACCGCCCGCGATTCGCATCCCAGGCGCCGAGAGCAGCGCGTCCTGAAACATCGCCTGCATTGGCGCGAGGTCCGGGTCCATCACACCGCCCGCCATGCCAAGCAGGTCCATGCCGAACGAGGAAACTGACTGCTGCTTGCGGGCATTGACCAGTTTGAAGATGGAATTCTCCGGTCCCGGCGTCTGCCCGCGCGACAGCGCGGTAAGCACGCGAAATCGCGTGTAGGTCAGGCCTGCGCTCTCTGCGTGCCATTCGGCGATGCGGTCGCGCACCGATGGATCGGCAATGGCCGGGCGGCCGTCGATTTCCAGCGAGCGCGCCAGCTCGATCAGGTCCTGCATATCGGGGCGACGGTTTTCGCTGGCCGCCAGGCGTTCGTTCATCAACGTGGTGATCGCCACTTTCCAGCCGGCGCCCGGCGCGCCGAGCCGCTGCGCATCGGGCACGGTGAGGTCGGTGAAGAACACTTCATTGAAGTTTGACGCGCCCGACATCTGATGGATGGGCCGTACCTCGATGCCGGGCGATTTCATGTCGATGAAGAACGCCGTCAGGCCCGCGTGTTTCTGCACGTTCGGGTCGCTGCGCGTCAGCAGCAGGCCGTAATCGGAATAGTGCGCGCCGGATGTCCAGATCTTCTGCCCGTTGATCAGCCATTCGTCGCCACGCTTTTCCGCGCGCGTGCGCAAGCCGCCCACATCAGAACCGCCCGACGGCTCTGAGAACAACTGGCACCAGATCTCATCACCCCGCAGCGCCGGACGCACATAGCGCTGCAACTGGTCCGGCTTGGCATAGGCGATCATCGTCGGGATGCACATGCCGAGACCGATCAGGAAGATGTTCGGTGGCGTCTCGTAGTTCGCCTCCTCCTGATTCCAGATGATCTGCTGCATCGGCGTTGCGCCGCGGCCGCCCCATTCCTTCGCCCAGGTAATCCCGGCGAAACCGGCATCCGCCTTCCGGGCCTGCCATGCTTTGGCGCGCGCAACATCCTCGGCATCCGTGTCGCCGTAGCGATGTGCGACGGAGCGACGCGTCTTGCGCTCTGCGTTCGCATCGAGGAAAGCGCGTGCCTCGGCGCGGAACGCGGCTTCTTCCGGGGTATCGTCGAAGTCCATGGCGTTTCCTTCCGCGTTAGGCGGCGTTGCGGGTTTCCAGTTCCGTCACCACGCGATCCTTCCAATGCCGGGGACTGCCCAGTGCAAGGGCGAGATGCTTGGCGCGGCGATAATATAAATGACAGTCGTAATCCCAGGTGTAGCCGACACCGCCATGCACCTGGATATTTTCCTTCGCTGCAAAGAAGAACGCCTCGGACGCCGACACGCGCGCGGTCGCCGCGGCGAGGGGCAGTTCCGCCGAGTCCGCCGTCAATGCCCAGGCGCCATAATAGGCGTTGGAGCGTGCGAGCTCGGTCGCGACATACACGTCGGCAAGCCGGTGCTTGATCGCCTGGAACGAACCGATCGGCCGGCCGAAGGCGAAGCGGTCCTTTGCATAGGTGGTTGCCATCTCGAGCGCCGCGGTCGCACCGCCCACCTGCTCGAACGCGGTGAGGATGGCCGCATGATCCAGCACGCGGCGCACCGTGTTCCAGCCTTGGCGCGCCTCGCCCAGCCGTACCGCCGGTGCCTGCACGAAATCGATCCTGGTCTGGTCGCGGCTGGGATCGACGCTTCTGAGGGCGCGCCGTGTCACGCCACGCGCGGAGAGGTCGAGCAGCACAAGCGACACACCGGCGGCATCGCGTACTGCCACGACGGCCAGCTGTGCGATGGTTCCATCCGGGACCGGCCACTTTGTGCCGCTGACGCGCGCGTCGGCGAAGCTCGCCCGGATATTGGCCTCGCGCGGATCGCCGGCACCTTCGGCCAGTGCGAACGTCGCGATCATCTCACCGCGTGCGAGCTTGGGCAGGTATTCGCGCTTCTGCGCCTCGCTGCCGGCGGCGAGGATCGCTTCGGCCGCGAGAGCGATGCTGGAAGCAAACGGCACGGGGGCGAGTGCGCGGCCGAGCTCCTCCGCGAGGACACACAGTGCTTCGTAGCCGAGACCGAGGCCGTCGTAGGCTTCGGGGATCGCCGCGCCGAGCCAGCCCATCTCGGCCATGCTCCGCCATAGCGCGGCGTCGTACGGTGCCTTGCCTTCCAGCACAGCCCGCACGGCCTTCGGCGTGCAGTTCTCCCGCAGGAAGCGCTGCGCCTGCTCGCGCAACAGCTGGCTCTCTTCGGAGAAGTCGAAATTCATGCGCGCCCCGCCACGAATGCGAACCGGTGAATGATACCGACCGGTAGGATTCCGACAAGAGGCGTAGGGCCGCCCTAACCGCCCGGCCGATTGCCGAGCACGCGCGTCCAACCGAACGGGTCGGGTGCTCTCCCGTACTGAATGCCAACGATCGTGTCGTACAGCCTCTGCGTCAGCGCGCCGGTCTTGCCGTCGCCAATGACATAACGCTCGCCCTTGTAGCCAAGTTCGCCCACCGGCGAGATCACGGCCGCGGTGCCGGTGCCCCACATCTCGAGCCGCCCGGCTTTTGCCGCTGCGATCACATCGTCGATCGCGATCGGCCGCTCCGACACGCGCATGCCCCAGGTCCGCAGGAGCGTCAGCACCGAATCGCGCGTGATGCCGGCGAGGATCGCGCCGTTCAGCGGCGGGGTGATCACTTCGTCGTCGATCTTCAGCATGATGTTCATCGTGCCGACTTCGTCGAGGTAGCGGTGCTCTACACCGTCCAGCCACAACACCTGCGTATAGCCGGCGTGCTGTGCCTCCTCCGCCGCGAACAGACTGGCGGCGTAGTTACCGGCTGTCTTTGCGGCGCCAAGGCCGCCTTTCACCGCCCGCACATACTTGTCCGATGCGAGAATGCGCACCGGATTCATACCTTCCTTGTAGTAGGCACCGACGGGCCCCACGATGACGTAATAGAGATACGAACTGGACGGATGCACGCCAAGGAATGTTTCGGTGGCAATTACGGTCGGGCGGATGTAGAGCGACGTGCCGGGCAGTGACGGCACCCAGCGCTGATCGATCTCCACCAGAGCGCGGATCGATTCCTCTATCATCGCCGGGTCTATCTTCGGGATGCAGAGGTAGTGCGCCGAATTGTTCAGCCGCCGAGCGTGGTCTGGCAGGCGAAAAAAGCGGATGCGTCCGTCCGGGCCGCGGAACGCTTTCAGCCCGTCGAAGATCGCCTGGCCGTAGTGCAGCACGCAGGTCGCCGGATCCAGCGTGAACGGGCCGTACGGCACGATCCGCGGATCATGCCACCCGCGGCCCTCGTCGTAATCCATCAGGAACATGTGGTCGGTGAAGACCTTGCCGAAGGCGAGGGTCTCGTCCGCGGGCGGCTGCTTTGGGTGCGCCGTGCGGGTGATGGCGATCTTGGTCACTGTATTCTCATTGGTGGCGGTGGTTACTCGCCGGGCACACTACGCCGTTGCGGGGCAAAGGTTAACCCGGCAGCGTCAGCTCAGCATGGCGACTGCACCGAGAACGAAGCCATGGAATGCGCGCAGTACGCCAGAGAGACCTCACATATCGGTCTGGCCCGCTTGTTTGCGCCTCGGCACGAG
>JASHQG010000530.1 GCA_030037665.1 Acetobacteraceae bacterium | reverse complement strand
GATGGTCTGTTTGTTTCAATGCGGAGGCGCGGGGTCGTTGCGGTCGATGGCGACCCGCCGCCCGCAGAATTGAGCGCACACGTTGTTCGCCTTCCGTGTCGTTGTGCGCGTTACGTCGCCCAAGGAGCAGGTGAGCCGAAAATCGCGATTGGTAAAAGTCGGTACCGGCGAATGACGGTGAGTTTCACCGTCCCCGTCGCCACGAGGTAGAGCGAAGACGCCGTCGCATCGCAAGATCCTTCGTAGAGCGGGTCGGGCCACTCCTGGCCGGGTCCTCATATCGGCAGCATCCTGATCGACACATGAGCAACCCGCCTCGGAGGGCACGCGCTCGCGCCGCCCGCCTTCCCGTTGCCGTGCGACTGGTGTAGAGGCCGCGCCAATTGCCGTGGAGACCGCATGACCGCTCCTTTCCCCGCTTCCGCGCTGGAACCGGAACTGGCCGGGCCGCTGGTGCTCGCGCTGCCGAAGGGCCGTATCCTCGGTGAGGCGGGCCAGGTGCTGGCGCGCGCCGGCGTAAATCCGGCGCCTGCCTATGCCGATGAGGAAAGCCGGTGCCTGCGCTTCGAGACCGATGATCCGAACTTGGACGTGATCCGTGTGCGCCCGTTCGACGTGGCGACCTTTGTGGCGTTCGGCGCGGCGCAGCTTGGCATTTGCGGCGCCGACGTGCTGATGGAGTTCGATTATCCGGAGATTTACGCGCCCCTCGATCTCGGCATCGGCCGCTGCCGCGTGTCGGTGGCCGAGCCGGCAGAGACCGCCGGCAGCGATGATCCCTCGCGCTGGTCTCAGGTGCGGGTCGCGACGAAATACCCCAACATCGCACGGCGGCATTTCGCCAGCCGCGGCCTGCACGCCCAAGTCGTGCACCTGAACGGTGCGATGGAACTCGCGCCGGGCCTCGGGTTGGCGCGGGTGATCGTTGATCTGGTGCAGACGGGATCCACGTTGCGCGCAAACGGGCTGGTGGAGACGGAAGTCATCGCACCGATCACGAGCCGGCTGATCGTCAACCGCAGCGCCCTGAAGACGCACCCTGAGGCAATCGGCGCGTGGATCGCGCGATTTCGGAAAGCACTTGAACAGCCATGATGTGGCGCGTGGCGCCTTGTCTTTTCACTCTCACGCCGCCTGTTCTGTGCCTATCAACTCTGACCCGTCAATGCGGCGAACCTTGCGGCCTGGCTGCTCAGGCCACGGTGACGCGCCGACCCATCACGGTGAATGAATGTCACCCGATGCACGAGGTCGGCATGCCTACCGCGCGTGACAGTACCGAGCTGACCCACGCCCATGTTCACCTCGGATCCGCGCTCGAAGGCCGGACATTACCGCACGCAGTTGCGCCGGGACCCATCTTTGGTGTCCCACCACCTGTGCGCGGCGGTCACCCGTCGTCTGACGTTGGTATGCTCCGTTAACGGCGCAGCAGTTTCGCCGCCGCCGGCGCAAAGTAAGTCAGCACGCCGTTGCAGCCCGCACGCTTGAACGCCACAAGCGTCTCCATCATCGCGCGCTCATGGTCGAGCCAACCGTTCTTCACCGCGGCCATTACCATCGAATACTCGCCCGATACCTGGTACGCGAAGGTCGGGGCACCGAAACGATCTTTCACCCGCCGCACGATATCCAGATATGGCAGTCCCGGCTTTACCATCACCATGTCTGCGCCCTCTTTAAGGTCCAGTTGAACTTCGCGCAGCGCCTCGTCGGAATTGGCCGGGTCCATCTGATACGTCTTCTTGTCGCCCTTGAGCGCGCCGCCTGAACCCACGGCGTCCCGGAATGGTCCATAAAACGCGGACGCGTATTTCGCCGCGTAGCTCATAATGCGTGTATGAATCAGGGCGGCGTCGTCCAGCGCGTCACGAATCGCACGGACTCGCCCGTCCATCATGTCCGACGGCGCGATAATGTCGATGCCGGCTTCCGCTTGGTTCACGGCCTGTTTGGTCAGCATCTGCAGAGTCTCATCGTTGGCGACGTAACCGTTGCGGATCACGCCATCATGGCCGTGGTCCGTGTAGGGATCGAGCGCCACGTCGCCCACCAGCCCGAGCTCTGGGAACTCACGCTTCAGCAGTCGTGCTGCCTGGCACATCAGATTTTCCGGATTGGTCGCCTCGATGCCCTCCGGGTCCTTCTTCTCCGCCGGCGTCGCAGGGAACAGGGCCACGGCGGGGATGCCGTAGCGCATCGCCGGTTCGACGTGGCGGGCGAGGCGGTCGATCGTGACGCGCTGCACGTCCGGCATCGAGGCGACGTCGGTTGTCGTATTGTGCCCCTCGATGATGAACACCGGCCAGATCAGGTCGTCCACGGAGAGCGCATTTTCGGCGACCAGACGCCGCGTCCAGGCGTCGGTTCGGTTGCGGCGCATGCGGGTGGAGGGAAACTGGCCGACGGTCATGGCGGCTCTCCTGTCTGTCCGCCCGGGACATAGGGCGGTCGGGAACGCTGGTCCAGCAGTTCCAGGACGGCGTCGGCAGCAGCTTCCGACGGAAGGCCCTGCGGCGGGCGAAGCTGGTCCAGAATGGCCCGGCATGCGTTGCGTTGGGCATCGGCTGCAGCGGGGTCGGAGAGCAGGTGCAGCAGCACCTCGGCCAGTCGGTCGGGGGTGCAGGCGTCCTGGATGAATTCGGGAACGATCTCGCGGTCGGCCAGCAGGTTGAGCAGGGACGCATACTGGACGGTGATCAGCCGCCGCGCGATGGCAGCCGACAGCGGGTTGACGCGGTAGGTCACCAGCATCGGCACGCCGGCCATCGCCAGCTCAAGAGTGGAAGTCCCTGATTTGGTCAGCGCGGCGGCAGAGGCGGCGAACCCATCGTGTTTGTCCTTGGTTTCGCTGACCAGGGTCGGCTGTGCGGACCACGCTGACGCGCCGCGCCTGACTGCGTCGGCAACTGGTCCGGCCAGCGGTATGACTGGCTGGAGGTTGGGAACATGCACTGCGACCCGTTGCAGCGTGGCACCGAGCACGGGCAGCAGGCGGGAGACCTCGGTGCGGCGGCTGCCGGGCATCAGGGTGATGAGGCGTGCCGCAGGCGAAATGCCGTGGCGCGCGCGGAAGCGGGCGGCGTCGCCTGTGTCGGCGCCGCTCTCCAGCACTGGGTGGCCAACGAAGGTGGCGGGCAGATTGTGCCGCGCGAAAAACGCGGGTTCGAACGGCAGCAGGCACAGCAGACGGTCCCACAGGCCGTGGTAGTGGCGGATCCGGGACTGGCGCCACGCCCAGACCTGTGGAGCGACGTAGTGGGCGCGCGGGATGCCGAGCGACGCGACGGCACGCAGTACCCGCAGGGTGAAGCCAGGAGAGTCGATCGTGACCACAACGTCGGGTCGGCGGGTTGCAATGTCGTTCGTGGCCTGTTGAAGGCGGTGGCTCAGCTGGCGGAGGCGCGGCAGCACTTCCAGCAGGCCCATCAGCGCGAGGTCGCGCATCGGGAAGAGGCTGTGCAGGCCATGCGTCTGCATGGCCTCGCCGCCGATGCCGGCGAACGACGCGTCGGGGCGGCGCAAAGCGATCGCCCGCATCAGCCGGGCGCCGAGCACGTCGCCGCTCGACTCACCGGCGATGAGGTAAATCAGGGGCATCCAAGCAAGCCTCGCCTGCGGTGCGGGAGCGGTCGAGGCGCGACGCGCCGATGGTGAGAAGCGAAACGCACTGGCCGTGCGAGCCGTTGACCCTCGACCGCCCATGAAGGCCGACCCCTGCCGCCCCGCAGGCACGGTGCGCAGGGTCAGAACAATGCATACCCGCCATCGATGATGAACGTGTCTCCGGTATGATAGCGCGATGCGTCGCTCAGCAGATACACCGCAATGCCGGCGAAATCCTCGCCGCTACCCCATCGTCGCATCGGAATGCGCGGCATCACCTTCGAGCGAAAAGTCTCGTTGCCGATCGCGCGTTCCGTCATGTTTGTCTCGATCCAGCCCGGCAGGATGGCGTGCGCACGAATTCCGTGCCGGGCGAACTCCACCGCAAGCGCGCGCACCATGGAGATCATTCCACCCTTGGTCGCGGCGTAGTGCTCGCTGCGCGGCGCTGCCTCCACAGCGGCGAGCGAGGCGGTGCCGGCCAGCACGCCGCCGTCGCCCCGCTGCACCATGTGCTGCGCCGCAGCACGGAACGTGTAGAATGCACCATCGAGATTGACGCGCGTGACGCGATGCCATTGTTCGCTGGTCATCTGCAGGAACGACGCAACGTCGCCGCCCCCGACACCCGCATTGGCAAAGCAGCCGTCGACGCGGCCCATCGTATTCACCGTCGCGGCGAATGCCTCGTTCACCGCCGCCTCGTCGCCCACATCGCATTGCAATGCCAGCACACGGCGGCTGTGCCGCGCGAGCTCGGTGCGCGCGGCTTCGTTCTTCGTGGCGCTTGTGCCCCAGATCGCCACATCGGCGCCCGCCTGCGCCAGACCGAGCGCCATGCCGAGGCCGATGCCACTGTTGCCACCGGTGACGAGCGCCACTTTGCCGGTGAGGTCGAAGGGGGAATAGGCCACGACAGCGCCTCCGTCAGAATCGCGGCAGTCTAGCCGCAGGGGCCGTGCTTGACACGAGCAGTACGCGGCCCGGACGATGCGTCAGCACGAAGGGAACCGAAGCGATGATCGTCACATCGGACAGCGTCACGGCGCGCACATTGAGCCGGCGCAAGACCGGCAACGGCTGGAACACCCCGTTCATCGGCAAGAACAAGAACACGCTCAAGGACGGCGAAACGCCCCCCGAGACCGGCGTAATCTATCCAATGGCGTTCCTGGTCGAGAAGGATCCCGGTGCGATCGTGCGTCCGCATTTCCATGCCGCGGACCAGTTCCAGGTGGTGACGCAGGGCGGCGGACGGCTGGGCCGACACGACATCGGCTCGGTCGCGGTGCACTACACCGATGCCTATTCGGCCTACGGTCCGATCGTTGCGGCCGGCGAGGGTGTGTCGTGGTTCACCCTGCGCAATAGCTGGGATCCGGGTGCGCGTTATATGCCGGCAGCACGCGATCAGCTCCGCGCGGCGCGGGCGAAATACGAGCATCGCGAGACGACCACGGCGCCGATGCCTGCGTGGGGTGAAACGGAACTTGTGAGCCTGGCTGCGGCAGATTGGGTGACGGAGATGGAGTGCGCCGACGGCATGGGTTCGTGGCGCTTCCGTCTGCCCGCGTCCGGCACGGCGGTCGGCCCCGATCCGGGCAACGGCGGCGGACAGTTCTGGGTGGTGCTCTCAGGCGGTGCGTCGTGCGATGGTTCGGCGCTGCTGCCGGTCGAGTCGGTGGTATTCGTTGGTCCGGAAGATGCTGCGGTGTCCGTGGCCGCGGGACCGCTCGGCGCGGAGTTGCTCTGCATGCAGTTCCCCCGCCTCAACACCGCGCGCGCGTAGCGGCCGATCTCGCGGAGCCGAGCGACACGGGTGAGGGGTCAACGACGCGAGCGGCCCGTGCGCCCCCCGCGCCTCGCCCTTGCTGCCGACACGCCCCCACCTCTCCGGCGCGCGATGCACCGGAGAGGTCGCGACCGTCATCACTCATTCCCGCCCATTCTTGCCGAGCCCGGCTGGCCTGGCACCTTGAAGGTCTTACCGGTCTCGATAACATTCGTGCCGTTCACCTTCAGGATCGAGAAATCCTTGTCGAGAAAATTGCCCACGTAGATATACCGTCCGTCCGGCGAGAACACTGTCGGCTCAGTCAGAACCCCGACCTGGATCGTCTTGATCGGCGTCACCTTTAGCCCCTCAATGCGCAGCACCGTCACTTCGCTGGTCTTGTGATGGAACCATGCGTGCGGCATGTTCGATCCGTTCACGCTGACCACCACGGCGAGGTTGCCTTTCGGGCTCATCGCCAGGCCTTCCGGCGCGTCGCCGACGCCAATGTGGTCAATCACATGCGGATGCAGTCCGCGCAGGTCGATGACGCTGACGTCGTCAGCGTTGCCGTCAGACACACCCTGATGGCCATTGTCGGCGACGATCGCGAGATGCGAGTTCGGTGTGACAACTATGTTATAGGGGAACAGATAGGTGGGCAGCGTCAGCTTGCTGTCAGTGACGGTGTCGCCGTCGATATTGAGTATCCCCACCTGGTTCTCCGGCGATTCCGCTACGAGCGCATGCTTGCCGTCAGGCGTGAACTGCACTGTCGAAATGCCCTTGGGCATCTGAATCGAGCCCGATGGCGTGACCTGCATGCCGTCAATCTTCAGAATGCTTAGTGTACCGTCGGCGCGGTTGCACACCAGAGCGATGTTACCCTTCGGGCTGAACGACAATCCAGACGGCTGCTTGCCGAGCGTCAGCGTTTGCAGCAGCTTCGGCGGTGTCGCCGTCATGTCGATGACCCACAGTTTGTCAGTGGGTTGCATCTTGTTGGCGCCGTTGTCCTGCACCACCGTCATCGAATCCGCAACCAGCGCGAGGCGGCCGTTCGGCGAGATCGCCAGGTTGGTGGGTGGGCCGACGATGGAGTTCTCCAGCGGCAGCCTGGCAACAATCCTCGGTGCCTCCGGCTTTGCCAGATCGACCACCAGCACTTCGTCGTTGCCGGTGGGGCTGATCACCGGATTGCCCTGCGCGTTCATGCCCACTTTCGCATCGTCGCCAACGATCATGAACGGCGCAGCACGGGCGGAGCCGAAGGCAATGGCGGTCAGCAGAGTTGCCGAAGCGGCACCGTGCTTTAGCAGCGATGACGGCATCGTTCCCTCCCAAGGATTGTTTTGTACCGGGACGGAGTGTGCGCAGGATCAGCGAGGGAGGCAAGCCGAGGCGACAGTCAGCAGGTCCGCAATCGTCGCCGGCGGAACGCACAAACTCAACGCACCTGCAGTGAGATGACGCAGACGCACACGGCCGGATCTAGTTGCGCAGCTCGCCCCAGTTCAGGACTCTTTGAACGAGAATTGCGATGACCGGAAGTCCGGTCAGATCCATCGCGCGATATTGCGGATATTTCTTACGCAGAACATCCTGTGCCGCATCATGTTCGTGGCCGCGCTCGAGTATTTCTGCACGGCCGTGCAACATCACCCATGCGAGCCGGGACCAGTCTTCGTCCCATCGGTCCACTGTGACGGCAACCGCGGGGTTCTCCATGATATTGCGCACCCGCTTCAGCGGGCGGTCGCGCCGCTTCGGCTTTTCGTCGATCGTGATGTAGATCGTCTCGCCGATCAACGCGTAACACACCGGTACGACGTGCGGCGTGCCGTGCGCATCCGCAGTCGCCAGGTGCGCCACGCGCCCGGCGTTAACAAACTGTCGCTGCGCCTCAGTGATCATAGGCTGAACCGCTTGCCTACCGCCGATGGCACAACAATTCTTTCGCCGTAGGCACGCTCCAGCGCATTCACGGCGCGCCAGCCGGTGCAATGCGCCGGAATGATCAGATCGAGGCAAAAACCGCTGAGATCGTGCACTGTTTCGGAAATCACCGCCTCGGTTGGACCGGACAGATGAAAGCCTCCCATCACCGCGTGCAGCTTCAAGTCGGGAAATGTCTCGCGCGCGTGATGCAGCACGTTGACCACGCCAGCGTGCGAGCAGGCGCTGAAGACGACCAGCCCTTTTCCGCGCACATGCACTGCGAGGAAGCGCTCGTCCGTCAGAAGCGGATCCGGTGTCCAGTCGGCACCCTCGGCCAGACGACAGACCTGCGTTGCCACGCCCTGTTCGTACGCTGTCCGGCGCGGGATCTCACCGCTTACCCAGAACATGTCGTCAAGGATGGTCTGGGGTTCGGCGGTTATCACCGGCTCGGCGCCGAACAGCATCCATTGATCCGGCGTCGGAATCGGGTCCATCGGCAACACACCACCATCGGTCTGGCGTTGGCCGCGCGGACGAAACATGCCAGGGTGCAAATAAAGTGGCACCGCGCGACCGCCATTCGCACCTAAAATCATGCCCAGCGCACGCGGAATGCCGCCGGCATGGTCCCAGTGTCCATGCGACAGTATCACTGCTTGGACCGCCGCGAAATCAACACCCAGGCGCACGCCGTTGTGCTCCACTGCGTAGTCGACCGGTCCGCCGTCAAACAACAGCGTGCAAGCGCCGTTGGAGCCGTGCGCGGTGATCACCAGCGACAGGCCGTGATTGGCGCAACACAGGGAGCCGCCGGCCTGAATGCGCATGCCACGGCGCTGCAGGGTAACCCATTCCCGCGTGACGAATGCCGGAGTGGACGACAAGCTGTCGGTCACGTTGTCGACCAGTACTTGCACGTCGACGCGATCGACCGGTTGTAGCGCAATCATGGCATTTCCTTCCACCTGTCATTGCGAGCGGCGCGGCAGCGAAGCAAGGTCTCGCCTGAGCTTGCTTCGTCGTCGGCCTCCTCGCAATGAGGCTCATTGAGACGACACCTGGCGCGCACCGTTGCACACATCGACATCGACCAAGCAGGCAGAGTTAGTGCACCCGCCGCCGTAGCACGACGATTCGGTTCGTGTTAGTACCTTTTTTGTTGTTGCTGACGCCCCAGCAATTCGCCGTCTTGGTGAACGATTGCTGATTCACCATCACGAGCAAGCGATCGAACGGCAGCCCACCGGCCGCTTCCCACACCAGGCGTTCGAGCAACACGCGGCCGCCGCGCACTTCGCCGACCTCGAACGCGACGTGCCCGCCGGGCCGCACTACGCGTGCGAACTCGGTCAGTGTTTGCCGCACCATCTCCTGCCAGGCCGCCTCGGTGCGGTGACGCGCGATGGCGACATCGGCTGAATTGATTGCGGCGAACCAGCAGCGGAGCCAGTTGTCCTCGGCGTACTGCACCACATCGAGGAACGGCGGCGATGTCACCACCAGTCCGATAGAAGCGTCGCTTATTGCCGGCGTAGCGTCCGCCGGACCAGTCAACAGCAGCGCCCGGGGATGCGCAGCCATACGACCGCTGGCCAGCAGCGACGCGCTCTTCCGCAGAATTAGCTTGATCACGTCACGGTCGGGAGGAATCTGTCCCCGCTGTTCGTTGATCTTGCGTTGTGAACGCGCCGACACCGCCTGATTCGGCGGCAGCGTATAGACGGAAAAGAATCCAGGTGAATGCCCGGTCAAGCGGTTTAGTGCCACCATTCTGATCCAGTCATCGACCGGATCGGGAACGCGATCGAGCGGCGCATGTTGCAACAGCCAGCAGCGTAGGGCGCAGATATGACGCAAGGTTCGCTCGCTGTAGAAGGCGAGGAGATCCGCATTGTCGATGACGCCCGCATTCCAGTCGATTTTCTGCAACCCCAGCGCGACCTCGGCCAGCGTCGGCGGGTTCAGCCGTGGCCGTGTCAAAAGAATGCTCAGCGGGTTGATGTCGCTGCCGACCGGTTGTCGCCCCATCAGTGCGGCCTGGATTGGCGTCGTTCCACGACCCATGAACGGATCGTGCACTGCGTCACCGGGACAGGTGAGGCGTCCGATGAAGAAAGCGGGCAGCTGCGGCTTGAAACAGGCGCGATAGCTGAGCTCGTGGATCGAATGTGCCTGGCGTTGACCGGATGTCCAGAACTCGTTGACCAGATAAGGGATGCCTCCCTCGTTCCGCTCGATGGTCGTCTGGGCGGGCATGCCGAATTGACGCACTGAATCGACAAACGACACAGCGGATCGCGACTGAGGCAGCACTGCATCGAACAGCGAATCGGGCATGTCGGGATTGTAGTCGGTGAGAACACGATGGGATAATCCCGCACCGTGTGCGGATTTTCGCCGCGACCGATCCGTGCCACGCTACCCCGCAAGCGTCCAAGCCAACACGAGGTCCCCACATGCCCGAAAACAACCGTTGGGTCGGCACCTGGACAGCGGCGCCGGCACCGGCCGAGGGTCCCGCCGGTTTCGCCAATCACACGCTGCGGATGAACCCCCGCATCAGCATCGGCGGGGATGCGATGCGTATCCGGCTGTCCAACGCCTATGGCGCGCGGCCGCTCAGGATCGGCGCGGCGCATGTGGCGGTGCGTGCCTCTGGTCCAGGCATCGTGCCAGGTTCCGACCGTACCGTGACCTTCGGCGGCGCACCCGGCGTGACCATTCCGGCGGGTTCGTTCGTCGTCAGTGATCCGGTTTCCCTGAGCGCAGCGCCGCTCGCCGACCTCGCCGTGACGTTTCACCTGCCGGATGAGATTCCACCTCCGTTCCAGATCACCGGCCGCTATGCGCGTCAGACCAATTACATCTCGCCGCCGGGTGATTTTACCTCAGCGCGGACCATGCCGGTTGGTAAGCTGACAGATGAGTGGTTCTTCCTGTGCGGGGTCGATGTGCTTGCGGCACCCAACGTCGGCGGCATCGTCTGTGTCGGCGACTCACTGACGGACGCGAACATCTCGACGCACGATGCTTTCTGCCGATGGCCCGATCAGCTGGCGCGCCGGCTCATCGCGCGGAATGGCCGCCAGTTCGGGGTCATGAACCAGGGCCTCGGCGGCAATCGTATCCTGCACGACGTCCGTGGCGACAGTGGTCTGCGCCGCTTCGATCGCGACGTACTGGCGCAGCCTGGCGTGACGCATGCCGTTGTGATGCTTGGCACCAACGACCTGCGCAACCGGTGGCGCAAGCCGGAGGAGGAGGTGACGGCTGCGCAGATGATCGCCGGAATGAAGCAAATGGCACTCCGCGCACACGCCGGAGGGATCAAGATTTTCAGCTGCACGCTGACCGGATTCGAGAACGAGACGTTCCTGCCCGGTGCCTGGACTCCTGCGCGCGAGGCGACCCGGCTCGCGTTCAATGACTGGATCAGGAATGGAGGCGCGTTCGACGGCGTCGTGGATTTCGACGCGGGATTGCGCGACCCGGAACGGCCGGCGCGCATGTTGCCGGACTATGATTGCGGCGATCACCTGCATCCGAGCGACGCGGGCTATAACCGCATGGGCGATGTGATCGACCTGGCACTGTTCGAGTAGCCAGGCCCCCTGCGCAACGCGAGGCGCTTTTACGGCCGCCGCAGCACAGTTCGTCCCGCATACCTGGCTGCTGGCCCCAGCTTCTCCGCAATCCGTACCAGCTGGTTGTACTTTGAGGTTCGATCGCTGCGCGCCAGGCTGCCGGTTTTGATCTGCCCGCAATTCACGGCCACCGCAAGATCAGCGATCGTCGAATCCTCTGTCTCGCCTGAGCGGTGGCTCATCACGCAGCGCCAGCCGGCCCGGTGCGCCAGCTCCACGGTCTCCAACGTCTCCGACAGCGTGCCGATCTGGTTCACCTTGATCAGGATCGCGTTCGCCGAACGCTCCTCGATTCCACGCCGCAGTCGCTCCGGGTTGGTGACGAAAATATCGTCCCCCACGAGCTGCAGCTTGCCGCCCAGTACCGAGGTCAGATGCTTCCAACCTTCCCAATCGTCCTCGGCACAGCCATCCTCGATCGACACGATCGGATAGCGCTTCGTGAGGTACTCGTAGTACCGTACAATGCCGTCGGCATCGAGCGTCTTGCCCTCGCCCGCCAGCACATATCGGCCATTCTCGTAAAACTCGCTGGATGCGGGATCCAGAGCAAGCACCACGTCCTCACCTGGCCGATATCCGGCCTTTTCGATCGACCGCACGATGAACGCCAGTGCCTCATCAGCGGATTTCAGGTTCGGCGCGAACCCCCCCTCATCGCCGACATTCGTCGCGTGCCCCGCGTCATGCAGCTCCTTACGCAGCGTGTGGAACACTTCGGATCCCATCCGTACGCCGTCCGCGATCGTGCCCGCCGCGACCGGCATGATCATGAACTCCTGAATGTCGATCGGATTGTCCGCGTGCCTGCCGCCGTTGAGGATGTTCATCTGCGGCACCGGCAAGGTCCGTGCGTATACGCCCCCCACATAGCGATAGAGCGGCATATCCAGATCCGCCGCCGCCGCCTTCGCGACCGCCAGCGACACCGCCAGGATTGCATTCGCGCCCAGCCGCGACTTGTTCGCAGTGCCGTCGAGATCGACCATGATCTCGTCGATCTTGACCTGCTCCTCGGCTTCCATGCCGCCGATTGCATCGTAGATTTCGCCCTCGACATTGGCGATCGCCTGCTGCACGCCCTTGCCGCCGAAGCGCGCCGGATCGTTGTCGCGCAGCTCCACGGCCTCGTGTGCGCCGGTCGATGCACCCGATGGCACTGCGGCCCGCCCCATGGCGCCGCTGTCCAGGACTGCGTCCACTTCGATGGTCGGGTTGCCGCGGCTGTCGAGAATTTCCCGGGCGATGATGTCAGCGATGGCGGCCATGGCCTGCCTCCGTGGCTGTGGGGATTGGCGGGTCCGTACCACCTCAGGCGGCAGCCTGCCAGCCGCGGCGGTGTGGCACCGGCTTCACCCGACCAGAAGTGAAGCTTTCCTTTCCGCCGCCTACCACGCTGTTCGCGCAATCGTGCGTGGATGAGCCGGCCGAGGCCCGCCATGAGGACAGCGACAACGTTCCAGGAGACAAAGGATGCGCTTCTGGCATTCGGGTGCGGTGACGGTGGTCGCGGCGGCCTTCGCCATCACGCCCGCGGCGCGTGCCGACACCACGATCTACTACCATGCCGGCACTTGGGATGCGTTCGAGTCCACGACCGCCGGCGGCCAGCCGGTCTGCGGCATCGGCAGCCACAACCTCGCAGACGGCAGCAGTCTGGCCCTGCGTTTCCAACTCGGCGGCACGAACGTGATATTCACGGCCAGCAAGCCCGGCTGGCAGATTCCCGACGGCACGACGCTGCCCGTGGTCATGCAGGTCGGCTTGTCCGAGCCCTGGACAGAGCAAGCGACTGGGAGTGGCGATCGGGTGGAGTGGGCCCTGGACACCAACACGATGCAGACGTTCGACGCGCAGTTCCGCTCCGCCTCCTCCATGACACTGACCTTTCCCTCGGGCACGGAGCCGCCCTGGGTTATCGGCCTGCACGGCTCGAGTGCGATCAGCACGGCGATGGGCCGCTGCATCACCGATTTGAGGCGGCGCGCTAACACCGCCGCGCCGCCGCAAAGCACAACGGAGCCGTTCGAAGCGGCGCCTACCGCGCCAAGCGCGCCGGCCAACCCGGCTGCACCAGCCAACCCAGCGACACCAGCGGCACCTACCGGCCCGGCTCCGCCAGCCGCGCCAACCAGCCCGGCTGCGCCGGCCGGACCGGGAGCCCCTCCGCGGCCCGACGGGTGAGGGCATCGAGGCTTCCTCCACCGCCATAGCCGCCCCGCCAGTCCCTCACGTGACCTGCCTGGCGGACCTGGATCTGTCGTGGCAGCAGGTCTTTCTGGGTGCCACATCCGACAGCACCGGCCGGCCAACCAGGCGCGCCTGGCCGCGACTGATGGACTGGCAGGCGTCTACGCTGCGCTCAAGCCCGCGGTGACGGGCAGCGGCGCCGGCACGTCGTCGGTGAGCATGGCCGGGTGTATCGTTGGTGCTACGGGAAGCGGCAGCGACAGTGGCCTCGGAGAGAGACCATGACGACAGGAACCACTCCTTGGAACAGGGAACCGTTTCGATGGTCACACACGCCTTACGTTCCAGAAGATAGCGAAACCGGCCAGCACGCCGCTGATGTCCACATGGAAGGACGTCGGCTGACACATCTGGCCCAGCGGCACGTATGGCAGATCGATCAGGGCCTGCAGCTGCAGGTCTACAGCGATCTTGCTTTGCGCCGCCACATCCCGCGCGTTGATCCACGCCATGCGCAGCGCTTCGATCTTCGGCGAGATGGGCCAGCCGGGTGCCGCCGCCTTGCCGCTGCCGCGCAGGAAACCGTGGCCGACCGGATTGGCTTGGTCGAGACCGGACCAGAACGTGTGAAACAAACTCGAGCCGCTCTGGTCCAGCGGTTTCATCGATGCACAGCGCTGCACCACCGTGCCCCAATCCATCGCCTGGTATTCAACATTCAGACCGATCTTCTGCATCATGTCAGAGCCGACATCCGCCAGGGCCTTCAGCACGGCGAGATCGGTTGGTGCCAACAGTACAACCTTCTCACCCTTGTAGCCGGCCGCTTCGATCTCCTTCTTCGCCGCCCGGTAGTCGCGCGGTCCGGTGAACAACTGCAGCCATCGGTGCTCGCCAACGGCGTAGCTGGCGCGAAAATGCCGGACGGTACGTGCCACATCGCCGGATCGGCGCCGCCACAGGCAACCATGTGGTCGCTCTGGCTGATCGCCTTCAGCAAGGCGTTGCGGATGCGCGGATTGTCGAATCGTCGGTTCAACCCATTGGGGCGCCGGCAGCCGATCAGCCCGGTCGGATCTGTGACCCTCACGATCAGCTCATGGTCGCGGCGCAGCAGCGGAATCATGTCGGTGGTCGGGTTTTCCCAACCAGTCCATTTCGCCCGGCTGCAAGGTAGCCACAGCGGTGGCAGCGACCGGGATGACATGCCACTCGACACGAGCGAAGTTCACGACTTTCGGGCCGGATGTCCATTCCGGCGAACCGCCGGACCGCGCACGTGATCGGCGTTGCGCGTGTAGACCACCGGTGAGCCGCCCACGCGCTCCGCTGCATTGAACTTGAACAGCCCGCTGCTACAATTTCGGTGATCTGCTTGAATGGACCCGTCTTCGCCAGACGTTCAGGCATCATCGCGCAGAAGTTGCTGCCTGGCTTGCCGAGTGCATCGGGCAGCAGCGGAAATGGCCGCTTCAGGCGAAACTGGATTGTCCTGTCATCTGGCGCCGACAACTCCTCGACGAATTCGAGCAGCGTGCTGCCATAGGCGTCACGCGCACCCCAGCGCTTGATCGAGGCAATGCAGTCGCGCGCGAGCACCCTCTCCCCGTCGCGCCATTTCGGTCCCTTGCGCAAGGTCAGTTTCCACAGCTTGCCGTCGTTCTCCGTCGTGTGGCCGTCGGACCATCTGCGGCCGCGCGCGGAACTGGTTGTCGATGCCGTACAGCGTGTCGAACACCATGAAGCCGTGGTTGCGCCTGAGTCAGGCCTGCGTCCAGATCGGATCCAAAATGGTCACGTCAGACTGGGGAATGAACTTCGGCATCCGGGTGTTTTTTGCGCGCGACACGGCCGGAAGGGTGACGCCGGCGGCCGAACTGGTCAGGAAGGTGCGGCGACGCATGATCAGGGATTCCCTCGGTTGGCGCGGCGAGAACGCGAGCGTGATCGGTCGTCGGTCGAGAGAGGCGAGCCTGGCCTCGACCGTACGAACCGTCAAAAATCGCGAGAACGCAATCCCGGCCACGCGAAACGGGCTCAAGGCCGCAGCGGCAAATGGTCCTTCGCCGATTGACCTGCGCCATGTTGCATCTTGTGGCCACATGCGGAACGGCAAAGGAGTAAGACCATGCGGTTTGCCGAGCGTGTCGACCAAATGCGTGGCCAGGGCGCCAGCGCGTGGGGTGTGCATTTCGCCGCGCTGGAGTTGCGGCGGTCTGGCCGTGACGTAATCCTGCTGACTGTCGGCGATCCGGACCAGGCGCCGCCCGAGGCGGTGATCGAGGCAACAGTGCAGTCGCTGCGGGCGCACCGGACAGGCTATGCGCCGATCACCGGATATCCCGAACTGCGCTCGGCGATCGCCCAACGCGTGTCGCAGCGCAGCGGCCAACCCTGCGCGGCGGACAACGTCGTGGTCGTGGCCGGCGCACAGGCTGGTGTGTACAGCGCGATCCAGTGCCTGGCCGGACCGGGTGACGAAGTTATCGTACCCGAGCCGGTCTACGCCACGTACGAGGGTGTCATCGCTGCGGCCGGCGCGCGCATGGTGAACGTACCGCTGCGGCCGGAAAGCGGCTTTCATCCCGACATCGACAGCCTGGCCCGCGCGATCACGCCGCGTACGCGCGTCCTCTGGATCAACACGCCGCATAATCCGACCGGCGCTGTCATGACGCAGGCCGAGATGGAAGCGGTCGCCGCGTTGTGCCGGCGGCACGACCTTTCACTGCTGTCGGATGAGGTCTACGAGGACCTCGCCTATGCGCGGCCGCATGTCAGTGCGTGGTCGCTGCCAGACATGGCGGAACGCACCGTCGTCGTGTCCAGCCTGTCGAAGTCGCACGCCATGCCGGGCTTCCGCCTGGGTTGGATAATCGCGCCCCGCGTCATGACCGGGCACCTGTTTCATTTGCTGGTGTGCATGCTGTACGGCGGGCCGCCGTTCATCCAGGATGGTGCGTTGGTGGCATTGCGCCAGGAATTGTCCGACGTCGCGGTGATACATGCGGCCTATCAAGACCGTGCATCGTTCCTTTCCCGCCGTCTCGCGGACGCGCCGCGCTGCCGCGTCACGGCACCCGAGGGCGGGATGTTCGTGCTGCTGGACATTCGCGATACCGGCCTGAGCGCGCGCGACTTTGCGCATTCGCTGCTGCAGCAGGAAGACGTCGCGATTCTGCCCTGCGAAGGCTTCGGTCCGAGCGCTGCAGGACAGCTTCGCGTGTCGCTGACCGCCCCGAAGGAGCGGCTGGATGCGGCGGCGACCCGGATTGTGCGTTTTGCTCAAAGTCTAGTGGGCTGACCAAGGCAGTTATCGGACCCGCCGGTGCGCCGCAAGCAAGGCCACGCCATTCGGCGTGAGTTCGACCAGCGCCGCCCCGCCCGGCGTCTGCCTGTGCGCCACCAGGCCCGCGTCGATCGCGTCCTCCCAGATCGTGAGCCGCGGGCAGGACGTGCGCCAAGCCTCCATGACTTCGGCGTAGGGCTGTGGGCCAGCCGACAGCCAGGTGAGAAAATCCAGCGTGAGGGGCGTGGTGGTGTTGGACATCGGCCGCTTCCCTCTTCAGGGCGGCGTATGGAGGGCGCAGGCTACGAAGTTCGTCAAGTCAACGTGGATGATTCCGCCACCTTGCTATTTCGGCATCACCTGTCCGCTGCCACCAGACGAGCCTGGCGGCCGGATGACCGGCATCGTACCCTGGCCATTCGCGGGCGGTGTCACGTTGATCCCTGGGTCGACGTTTCTCGGATGAAGCGTGCCGCGCTGCCGTGCGAGCTGGTCGCTCAGTGTGCGATTATCGGCATGAGCGTGCGGCACGACCTTCTCTGGCGGCGGCGATGGTGAATTCGGCGGCGCCATCGGCGACTCTGCACCCGGCGGCGCGGGCTGCGGATTCTGCGCCGAAGCGGCAACAGGTGCGACGCCGACCACCAGCACGAGCAGCGTGGCGATGCTGCGATGCATGATATATTCTCCCTGGGCCAGCAATAGCCTCGGGAATCTCAACGCATCGCAGGGCCGGATGTTCCCGTGCCATAGGCCTCGACCACCGCCCGGACCTGGCCAAAGAATCCATCGATCGCATGCTCCATCCATGCACGGGCATCCGGATCGCCGGCGAACGACGGATCGCCGTGCACGGCGTGCATGGCAAGCGTACGGCGCGTCTCCACCCAACCCGGCGGATCGTCAGTGCGGACCGCCAGATGGGTGAGCAACTGCCGAACCACCGTTTCGAGCGCAAGCAACCGTGCGGAGAGATCTTCGATCTCCGTCATGCGAATCTCCAGTTGTTAGCGTGATGCGCATAGTTTACTCGGCCAGTGTGGCGCAGGGCGACTCGGAAACGCCGGAGGTCGCCTGAACGTGAGAGTTGTGACGCAAAAATGGCAGACGAAATTTCGTGCAATTCACTTGCTCTGAGCGCAGACGCAAAAGGGACGCAGCGACTGCTTCATGTGTAGCGGATTCGTCCCCGGAATGCGTCGATCCTGACCGATCCCGCAATGAGATATGCCGATTTACCCTTCCCGTTCATTTTATGCCATGTTGCCCGATTCGCACCGCGCATGCAGAAAGTGCAGTCGCGCAGCGTATCAACAGTTTGCCAGAATCTGGCGTTGCGGTAGGCAGGAAAGTTTGATCATGCATCTGGGTTCCCGCCTGCTCAGTCCTCCGCGAGCGGTCAAGCGCGACGGGTGCGGCGCGCAGAAGCCTCGTTCATCAGTCCAATGTCACCCCGCGGATTCTCCACAGAGCTCGCCATACGATCCTGACGTGTACGCAGCGCGCCGTAATGCCCAGGCGGTGTAACCGCGATGACCATCGCCAGCCATCCATGGGCCGACTCGAGAACAAGGGCTTGCGTGACGTCGGCCGCGCGATCCAGTCACCGGACGCCAGGGCGAAGCTGCCATGCAAATACCGAGAGGATACCAGTCGCTTTGACGGTCGGACGGTCATCGTGTTCACGCCGTTACCGGCCAGCGCGACGCGCGCTGGCTGGATGTCGTTTTGGTGCCGGTCGGTGCGGCCGTTGAGCGCCACGATCGTCATGTCCGACGCGCAGAGCGTGTAACGAGACGAATCTTCCCTCATCGTGTGCCCACGATGGATCGGGCAGGTGACGAATTTCGTCGCTCCGTGCACGTTGCCGATGAGCTCGACCTGTTATGGGGTCGATCCCACATGGATCTCGGTCATAGGCTCGGCGCAGAGACGCAATTCCAACCATAGCCGGGTGCCAAAGTAGCCAGCCAGGATCACGTCCAACGCCAAGCCGGATGCGCCCAAAGGACGACCTGAATCGCCCCAGCACGTCGGTCGATGAACGATCGGGGTCGGTCGACGCCGCGCCGGCCATCTCTCACGATGCCGTCGTCAGCAACGATGTAGGAACCGGACATAATCGTCTCGGAATACAGTTTAAGTGATG
>JASHQG010000529.1 GCA_030037665.1 Acetobacteraceae bacterium | reverse complement strand
GCGCCGCCATCGATCACGAGGCGATCGGCACCCGTGGCTTGACCGCCGAGATCGGCATTGAGCACGATCGTCGCATCCGTACCGCTGTAGTCATGTACAACAAGCTGCTGAAACGCCGCGTTCGGCGATGGGGGCGGCGTGAAGCTGATGAGGCTGTCCTGCACTGTCAGATCGGCCAGCGTGGAGCCGGGTGCGGTCGTGGTCGCTGGGATCGACCAAACGCTGCCGCCATCCAGCGCAAGTGTCAGTGCCGCATTGTCCGCCTGAACGATCGCCCCGGTGATACGCGAAGCCGACGCCGAGATCGACGCCGTATCATCGGCCTGCACCGCGACCCCGCTTGCCGCCGACAATGTGCTGCCCGTCAGGTTGAGCGTCGCGCCCTGCGCCGCTGGGTCGCCGGACGGTGGTGCCAGGATCGTGACAGCGGGGGCGCCCCCACCCTGCGCCGCAAGCGTACTATCCGCGAGCTGGACCGTCGCTCCGTCCTGCAACGACACGTCTGCCGCGCCGGCGCCATAGGTCGCGACGCTGGAATGATCGAGCGTGATCGTCGCGCCCGCGCCCTGCGCCAAAACGCCAAAGCTCGATGCGGCGGCAGTTGTGAGGGTCAGGTCGCTCCCATCGATCGTCGCGGGCGCGGTGGTGCTGCTGGCATAGAGCCCATATCCGCTCCCCAGCAGGACGATGCGACTGTTGGACAATTCGATGGTGCCGTTATCCGCGGCCCAGGCGCCATGGCCCCCATTCAGCGAGATTTCGAGCCCGGTGCCGGAGATCACCCCCGGCTCGGTGCCGTCCGCATGCAGCCCGGCCAGGGCCGAGCCTGTGATCTGCACGTTGTCCAGCGTTGCGATTCCGCCCCCCCGCACATCGATCCCGGTTCCAGTGACGGCGTCACCTTGCAGGCGAATGGACACGCCACTGAGCGACAGCTCGGTTGCCTGGCCGTTGCCATAGACATCAGCGCCGTCGCCGCCGAGAGAGGCGGTGATCGTACCGCCATGATCGATCGCGACAGACCCACCATTCGTCACGTAGATCGCCGGCACATAGAGGCCAATCGGCGCGATCTCCACCGGACCATCTGCGGTCGCCATGCCGCCGTGATCGACGTAAATCGCCGCACGATTGACGAAGGGGCCACTGACCAAGCCCGTCCAGACCGTTCCGGTGCCGATCGTCGCGTTAGTGCCGTCGGCGACGACCTGCGTCTGCACCGGCATGCTCCAACCCAACAGCGTCAGCAACTGGCCGAAGAAATGGGCCGGTGCATCCGGGTCGCTGTTGTCGGCATTGAATAGAATCGCGATGGTGCGGCCGGTCAGCGGGTCGTAGAGCGTGAGCGCTTCATAGCCGAGCCCCGAGCCGGTATGACCGATCCATCCGTCGATCTCACCGATCCCTATCCCGTAACTGTCATATTCGGGACTCTTCGGATCACTTGCCGTGGAGCCAAAGGATTTCATCAGGGCGACGTATTCCGCCTCGCTGAGCATCTTGCCCGAACCGAGCGCCTGTCCCCAGTTCGCCAGATTGGTGATCGTGCCGGTCAATCCGCCCGCTGCCCCGAACCCCGTCGAGTTCAAAATGTTGAGCGGCTCGTACGTCCCTCCGTCGTAGACATAGCCGACCCCATTGGGCGCTGGCACCGGGGAGGCGCCAGGGTACTGGATGGAGGTCAGGCCGAGCGGACCTGTAATGCTCTGCGCGATCTGTTGAGACCAACTCTGCCCGGTCACGCTGGTGATGACCTGCCCCAGCAACAACGTGTTCGTATTGGAATATTCGTACGACGATCCAGGCTTGAATTGGAGCGGTTCGGCGAAGGCATAGTCGAGCAATTCTTGCGGCGTCCAAGTGCGCGACGGATCGGTGATGACCGACCGCTGAAACGCGGAAGAGGCGGTGTAGTTGTAAAGCCCGGATCGCATATCCAGCAGATCCTGAAGGGTAATCGCGTTGCCGTCCGGCACGCCGCTGACATATTTGCCGACCGGATCGTTGAGCGAGAGCAGTCCTTCGCCCGCGAGTTGGAGAACCGCGGTGGCGACGAAGGATTTGGTGACGCTGCGATAGCCGAAGATCGTGTCGGGCTGAACCGGCGTATTCGTCGCGAGATCGGCGGTGCCCGTCGTCAACACCCACTGCGCGCTGCCCTGACCGATCGAAATCGCCGCGCCCGGGATGTGGTTGGCGGCGATAAATTGATCGACCGCATCCGTGATCTGTGATGCAAGGCTCTGATCGTCCCAGGGGCCGGACGTGCCGCTCGTTTGGGCATGGGCGGTTGTCGGGCCGACGATAAGCGGCAACGCCACCAAGCCGCAGGCCAGACCGAGTGCGACGGGCACTGTGCGCCGGTCGCACGCGCTGAAACCAGCCGCGGATTTTGCTGCGCGAGAGCTCATAGTCACGTCCTTACGAGCGCAGCATTCACACCACAGCTGGCTTGCCCGGTACCGGCAGTGACTGACAGCGCACCGGCGTATCGCCGAAGCCGCAGAAGATCACGCATTAGGATGTCAAATACTCATGCATCCTGCCGCCTCTCTCGACTGCGTGTTCTCCATCATCGCACCGCAGCGGGACCCCTCAGGCAACTCACCCGGAAAGTAGGTGGCGTTGCGCTCGGGATACGCCATTGCCAATGATCCGTCGTTCCCGCGGGCCTCGGACGGATAGACGCCGTAGGTGCGACGAAAGAGCCGCGAGAAGCGGCCGGAATTGGTGAATCCGTACGCAGCTGCGATGCTGGCCAGTGACTGGGTTCGCCGGTCACTCAGTATGTCAGCGCGAGCGGCTTCGAGGCGGAAGCGTTGCAAGGCAGCCATTGGCGTCATGCCACGGAAACGGCGAAATGCGATCTGCAGAGCGCGCACACTGCAGCCGGCCGCATTGGCGATTGCGTCTATTGTCACCGGCGCGTTGACATTGACGTGCATGAACTCTTCGGCCCGGTTCACATTGCGCGGGGCACAGGAGGACGTTTGTCGGTGTATTGCTCCCGAGTAATTGTGCCTCAACCCGAGAAGCAGGCAGAGCATGAGGTGTTCCTCGAAGCTGCGGGCGGCGATTTCGTTTGTCAGCAGTGAGTCGGACTGTTTCAGCTCGTTGAACAACGAGCCAATCAGGCGGCGGATTGTAGCGCCGGCGCCACGCGTCATATCGAACACCGGGTTAAACGCCAGGCCGTCGGCGTTTTGCCAGTCCAGCAGAGCCTCAAGCTTTCTACGAAGGTGACCTGCGGGAATCCTCATACCGAGCCGACTGTTCCCATCGCTCGCAGTCGACCATGTGCCCGGAAGATCCTCGCGCATGATGCCGGCCGACGTATCGGCGATCATTGGCTCGTGCGAGTACGGGACGCTGAGCTTGCCTCCGCCGCGCTCGAACACGCAAACCCAGAACGCCTCCACCACTGGAGAGCGTATCTTGAACTGGGTCGCGCAACGGTCAGCCAGGAGCACGACACGCAGCCTGCCTAAACTGGCGTCCGCATATTTCGTTTGATAGTTTTCCGGCTCCTGACGAAAGCGTGTCCGATCCAGTGGCGCCCATTCGCGAGACCCGTCGTCATCCTCGCACAGCAAGGACTTCTCGCCGCGCAGGAGGTTCTGTCGCACCAGTGAGCCTAACCGGTGTGGCTCGGCAACGTCGACCAGGGTCAAACGAACGGACACGACGAATACGTCCCCCTAGACCGCATCATTTAAGGGCTCCTGCCGTAGCGATGATGCCCGCGGTGCCTCCGGTTTGGCCGAGATTGTTGTCGATCAGTCATGTCCCGCCATTGACGAAGATGCCGCCACCGGCCTTGAAGGTCCCATCCGCATCGGAAATGGTGTAATTCTGTGATGCGTTTTGAAAAGTCCAGGAGAACGGCGCGACCGGAGCATCGACAACATCCGTGCTCGATCCGGCGTTCGTGAACGAGGCCGCCTCACCCGAAGCATCCGGGACATTCCCAGTCCACCAGCTCGGCGCCGCGTTGTAATTCGTTTTATCGGCGTTCCCGGCTTGCCAAACGGCGCGCAGACCATTCGCAGCCTGATCATTAGCCGCCTGAGGCGCGGCCAAAAGCCCAGCAGCAACCGTGACCAGCGCGGTACAGCTCAACAGCAGTGCACCCGTCGATGACCTCGCTGGGCCTCTCCGCCCGGCTAACATCCTGATGGACCCGCCGACAGAACCTACTGCGTCAATTTTCAATTGGTCCGCGGTACGGGGCAGGATTCGACGGCTTTTCGCCAATTTGAGGCTTTGAGAACGCCGATATGCCAGGGTACGTCCGGACATCCTGTCGACACCTCCGTAGAGAGCGTGATGCCATCTCATCTCTCTTACACCGCGTCCGAAGGCACGATCATTCCAACACCTTTATCTTCGCTGTCCGCACACGCACATTCATTTCGTCCACGAGCTTGGTATTGCAGTAGTCGACTACCCGCGTCAGCCTGTCTCGTTCGTCGAAATAGACGAACCACACCCAGTGCTGCCGGTAAGCGATACCGCCCAGACCGGTCAGCGGATGAGACTGCAGCCGTGCGACGACGACCCGCTTGTCCGCGTCAAGATAGATCTCGGTCGCGGAGCACTGCTTACCTTCGGTAAGCGTACGACGCCCTATCGCCAACCTTCACGCAAGTCTCATCAACCTGCCGGCTCTGCGAATGCGGACGACGCCAGTGCCAGCGCAGTCGCTTCCCGATCTCGGGCACGTACCTCTGGATCCGTTTGTCGATCCCCGAGTGATCCACCGATACGCCGCGTCTGGCCGCCATCTGCTCGAGACCAGTGGCTTATGCCAGAGTGGCCATACAAGCGCACAGCA
>JASHQG010000528.1 GCA_030037665.1 Acetobacteraceae bacterium | reverse complement strand
ACGGCTAGGCCAATCCCCTGCAGCCGTCCCACCAGGTCGAGGACCTGTTCGCCCTCCGCACCCCGGAGCTCGACGGTCTGCTGGGCCGTCCAGTGCGTCGGCTTCTGGTCGGTAAAGTCGACGGAGTAGTCCTGAAACGAGGTCTTCACGCCCGCCGCGCCCGCCGCATCCGCTTTCGCCTTGACCATCAACTCGCTGACGTGACGCTGGGCCGCGACGGCGGTTGGAGCGATACCGACACCCTGAAGGCTGGCCACGAGCTCATCGGGCCCAACTTTAACCGTGGCGGATGCCGACAGGTGCAGCATCGGCGGCCCGAGGGCAGACAGCGACGGTGCGCCGGGCGGGATCGGCACGGGCGGTGGCGCGGGCGGGCTTGGTGCGGCGCGCGCACCGCCACCAAAGGCAAGCAGCGCGACGAGAGCAGCTGCGCTGGCGAATTTCATGGTCAACCCCCAGTCTCAAGCAAGCGTTGCTGACAAGGCATTCCGCGAACGGTCGCACTGAACCGCTGAACGGCCCATTTGATTTTGCCGCCTCGATGCCCGTCGTCGCCAGTACCTCGGCATCGATCTTACCGAACCCCAGCACCAAGGGGTCATAGGGCGGGAATTTGTCGACCATGTTGATGCCGTAGAAGATCCGCACCTTGCCTGTAGCGTCAACCACGAACTGTCCTTGATGATGGAGCGGCAACGCCAAGTACTTCAAAGGACCAATGCATGCTGCCTGCTCAGCGGCGGGCGCAATAATGACATCCGTGAGAAAAACGCGACGGTTGCAAAGACAAGCCTGGGGGCAAGCCTTCGCATGCTGCGAATTGCATGCCTTGTGGCGAGGGTGATCAATTCGCCAACACGCCTGTCGGTGGCTTTCCAATTAGCGAGGTGCGTCGGCGTCTCTCCCTGGAACTCAATCCACGGTAGAGGGTGAACACTCACTGACCGGGTGTCCAACGAGCTTTAGTCTCGCCGTAAGGCGAGGTTAAACAGGCGGTGTCGCTGGTGCACGGATAAGGCTGTGGCTCGCGCGTTCCGCAGGCTGGCCTCGTTCGGACGCAGTCGACTTGCAGAACCTTCTCGAGATCGCGTGGTCCGAGCTGACGCGAGCCGCGCTGAACCCAAGGGCGCGCAAGATGCTATCGCACGCAACGGTCCTTTCGGGTCACGCATCCATCACCGAATGATGGCGTGTCTGAAGATGCGGACGCATTCAACGAAATGTGACTCGAGATCATGGCCGGCATCGTGATTCGTTCGCGAAATCGGCTTTGCTCTCCGGAAGGCGCGGGTTTGACGAGGTTCTACGTTCTGGTCTTGGCTGCGTTGGCCGCGTGTTCTGCGGCGGCACATGCGGAAACACCGGCTGCGTTCTGCGCCGGGGTCGGCACAGATGACACAGTGCGGCCAATCCCCGCAGCGCTTGTGCCCGCGGTCAACGCGGCATTCCGCACCGCAATCCCCTCTGATGTGGCGACGCGGACGATGGTGTTCCGCTGTGCTGACCATCAGGTACTGGTCTGCGACGTCGGTGCCAACCTGCCGTGCGAGAAGGCCGACGCAAGCCGCGTCAGCGTCGGCGGTCGGCGGTGGTGCGAGGGGCATCCGGATGCGTCGTTCATTCCGGCCTATGCGACCGGTCATGCGACCATCTTCGACTGGCGCTGTGACGACGGTGCGCCGGTTATCGCGAAGCAGCGCTTCAAGGTAGACCAGCGCGGCTTCATTGCAGAGCTTTGGCGGCGGCTGCCGCCGTGATCGACGGTGGCGGCGAGCCTATCAATGGCCCACACCAACGCCGTTCGGCAACTTGGTACCTCATGGTTGAGCGTCGAAACTCCGCAACTGCGTGCGCCGGGCTGAACATAGTGAACCAGCGTTGTCGGTCGCCTGATTCTCACCGAAACCTGGACCCTCCTTGGTACATGCGCTATATCCACAGATTCATAGCAGATGCATCACTGTCCGGCATAGTCAGGAGGTCCGCTTCATGTCAGTGACCGAGCAGCCACATCCCGCCGCCAGCCCGGTCCGTCACGCGCAGACGCTGATCGCAGACGCCTCGTTGGGTAGCCTGCCTGGTGACACTGCTGACGTCGAGAATCCCACCAAGCCGCGGAAGACCATCGACATTCGGCGCAGGGGCGGCGCTGAGGTGGATCGTGCTGTTCAAGCGGCAAACCTAGCATTTCCCGCCTGGAGCAAGGTTCCCCCACGCGATCGCGGGTGGCTGGTACTGCGCGTTGCGGAAGCGCTGTGGAACGCGGCGACGACCGCCCGCGCATAATCCCTTGGACACCGTCAATGCACCACGCGCTAAGGCGCGGCTCTAACCTGAGTCATTGGCTGATATCTTCAGGGCCTTTGGCAGGCGTCGCGGTAAGATGAAGAGCGAGCCGATGCCTCCGAGCAAGCGCGCCTGCGGCGACACAGACGTGTTGTCCACACGCTTATCCACATTATGGTAGCCGACTACCCTGAGTGCGCCGCCGCTCGTTATGATCGATCTGTGGAGAGTGGCGCCGCAAGGTTTGAATTGCCTCGCATTCGAAGAGGCGATAGGCCTCGTCAAACCGATGTAACGTGATGTGGATCATTCACATATCGGACCGCAGGCGTCGAAGGGGTGGCAAGGCAAGGCGGCGGTCAGCGTCTTGCCGCGAACTTGGATCGGAAAGGGCGAACGGCAGTGCGACGCAAACGCAGACACACCGAGACCAGGCCTCTCCTCCAGACCGGCGTGCAAACAAACACGCGCACCCGTAGAGCCGCATTTGTAAGCTTCTCGAGGCCGAGGTCGGCGGGAGGGACTATCGAACCCCGCTCCGACCAATGATGCTCGATCAAGTCAACCCCGACGAAGCGACCATCTCTCTGCCGACACGGGCTTTGCGTGACGGAGCGTGGAACTATCGCGGGGATCGCTTGAACGCGATCTGGCAAAACGAACCTCCGATCGTTTGCGGTGTGGACATCCGAGTGGCGCGCGGACGCGCCACTGGCGAGCCGTTGGAAAAGCTCACCGCACCGCCAAGTCTGCCAAAGGCGCCGATGCAGCCGAGTGAAACTGGGGGGAAGAAAATGGAGGATCCGGATCGGCTTACCGTTAGCCTCGAACCACGGTTTACCTTCCAGCGCTTTATCGTGGGCAAGCCAAATGAGCTCGGGTACGCTTGCGCTCGGCGCGTCGCCGAAAGTCCTGCCGCTCAGGGGTTCAACCCGCTCTTTCTCCATGGCGGCGTGGGCCTGGGCAAAACGCACCTGATGCACGCGATCGGCTGGGAGCTCGACGCGCAGCGCAACGAAAGGCCCTACTCGGTCATCTACATGTCTGCCGAGCGGTTCATGTACCAGTTCATCGCCTCGATTCGCAACCAGTCGACTATCGAATTCAAGGAGCAGCTGCGCAACGTTGATGTGCTGATGGTCGACGACCTGCAGTTTTTGATCGGAAAGGACAATACGCAGGAAGAATTCTTCCACACCTTCAATGCACTCGTCGATGCCGGGAAGCAAATCGTGGTGTCGGCAGACAAGTCGCCTTCAGACCTTTCAGGACTTGAGGATCGGCTCCGAACGCGGCTCGGTTGTGGCATGGTCGCTGACCTGCATGCGACCACCTTCGAACTCCGCATCGCGATCCTCGAAGCCAAAGCGGCTGAAGCGGCCGCGCACATCATGCCAAAGGTTCTCGAGTTCCTCGCGCAGCGGATCATTTCTAGTCGTAAGTTGCGCTTCGCGAAAGTCGTAGATGGTTAATATCGCTCGACAATCGGCAGTCGGAGCGAGGATTTACTGTCTACGGTCTGGGTGCGACGTGGAGAAGTTCGAACGCGCGGGTCTGCACCGGTGTGGGTTGCGGGTAGAGCTGGAAGGTGTCGGACGGCGTGGCGGCGAGCGCCATGGTGTTGCGGGTGAAAGTGCCCAGTTCGACGAGCAGCGACTGAAAGCTGAGCACCGGCAGGCCATCGTCGGTGCGTTTGCGCGCCGCCTTGCGACGCGCTGCCTCTGAGCGCTGCGCCGGTGCGACGATGGAAGCCCGCTCGGCCGCTGCATCGTCGCGCCGGTGGTCATCGAACAGCACCGGCGCGAGCGCCTGGCGCATGTGCCACTCAAGGTAATACGCGAGCATGCAAAGCAGCACATGGGCGCGGACGCGATCAGCCAGGCGATGATGGATCGGCCGGATCTCGAGATCGACCCGCTTCAAGCTCCGGAACGCCCGCTCGGCGCGGGACAAATCTTTGTAGGAGCGCACCACCTCGGAGGCAGAGAGCTTCTCTGCCGGCACATTGGTGCGGATGACGTAGATGCCATCCAATCTGCTCTCGGCCTCGATCGTGGCGTCGTTGCGGGCGAACGCAAACTGATCATCGGTGATGGTCAGGGTGAAATGCTTGGCCATCTTGTAGCGATTAAACACGGCACCGACGGCAAGTCCGATCCGATCGGCACCACGCAGCGGTCTGCGCTTGCGTGTCACCGCCGTGGCGACTTTGCTCAGTTCCTTCTCCGTCGCGGCGAGCAGATCCTGCCGCTTGCGCGCCCGTTCGTCCGCCAGCAACGGGTTGCGGCACACCACCAGCCGCTCATCCGGGAAATCCGCCGAGGTCACCTCGGCCAGGTCGCGGTCATCGAACAGCGACAGCTGCAGCGTCCCCTGCTCCGCCAGCAGCTTGATGGAAGGCGCCCGCAGCGCGGTGATCCATTCCAGTCCGGCCGGTGTCAGCACGGTCTCGATGCGGGCTTGTGTGATCATCCCGCGATCGCCGACCACGACCACATGCGCCAGATGAAACCGCCGCTTCAGCTTCTCCACCTGGGCCGTCACGGTCGACGGGTCGGCGGTGTTGCCCTCGAAGACTTCCACGGCCACCGGACAGCCGTCGGCGGCGCACAACAGACCGAACACGATCTGCAGCTTGTCCCGCTTGCCGTCACGGCTGTGACCGAGCCGGGCCAGCGGACAGGTGCGACCTTCGAAATAGGTCGATGAAACGTCGTACAGCACCAGCGTCCCCTCGCGCAGGTGCCGCCGTGCCAGACGCTGCTCGATGTCCGCTTGCCGGCCGAGCAGCCAGTCGAGCGCCAGGTAAAGTTCCTGTTCGCTGACCGTGCCGAGGCCGAGCACAGCGCCAAGCGATGAACTCGCCGTCGCCTCGTCCAGCTGGCGCGCCGTGGCCAGCTTGGAAGAGGGATCGATCACCCGTGCGACGATCATCGCCAGCACCAGGGCCACCATCCGCGCCGGCGCAAATCCGCTTGCCAGCATCCGCTCCAGCCCGATCTTGCGCGCCGTGCCGAGCACCGCCGCGACATGGCCGTGCGGCAGGCTGCGCAGCATCCGCAGCTCGTTGTCGCCCGCCTCCGGTGCATCGTCACGCAGCGCCTGGCGCAAGCGCTCGATCTTGGCCATCGGCCAATGCGTGATGTTGGCGAGCGTGCGGTTTTTGACCTTGCCGTCTTCGCGATAGCCTTCGCGCAGCAGGTAGGCGGGCGGCGAGGTGCGGTTGGGGACCCGAGCGACATACATGCCAAGCCACGAATCAAACCGATTCGTGACCTGTCAAGCATAAAATTCGCGGTTACATGTCAACGCCACGCGGCCCGAACAGGCACAAACCCCGGAATCCTGCGGCGTTCCGCGTCAAATCGGGGGATAACTTCGGTCTAGTGTGCGTGAGCTTGAGGGAGCGCTGAACCGGGTCATCGCGTATGCCAATCTTTTCGACCGAGAGATCACGCTCGACACAACGCACGAAGTCCTGCATGACGTT
>JASHQG010000527.1 GCA_030037665.1 Acetobacteraceae bacterium | reverse complement strand
AACTTGCCCTACACGCACCTTTCACGCATTTGCGCAATGTCGATCGGCGAGAATTACCCGGCCGAGCGACTGCAAGCGTACATGGAGAGTTAAACCCCGCCAAGAACAAATCCGACAATTCTCTTACGTGCGACCCAGAAGTTCCCGCGGATTGCGTGACCGGCAGCCGCGAACGTTCAGCGAATCCTGACTAACTGCGTGCGGTGGCGACTCAATTCTGTTGGACGCGCCGTTAGGGTGAATCCAGCAGCCGGTCTATGTCGTGAGTGCATAAAGAGGTCCAATATCCGCTCGGTGCTGCCAGGGAATAGGTCCTGGGTCGGGATAACCCGGGACCTGCATCAGCGCCTGCGATGTAGCCGCTGGCATGACGACGCACTCCATCGGCTGGTCAGTTGTACCCGCGTGGGAGATCGCGTCGAGATTGTGCCGGGTTTGGCGCACGGCCACCTCGAGGTGGCCCAACGCGGCGTCGAGCCCGACGTAGCCCTCTCCGGGAAATGCCCTCGCCATAGACCCATCGATAAAGGGCGAAGCAGCGCTTGCGGACGCCACCGGGTCAACGTCGCAAGCCGAAGCGGACCAATCCCTTGCGCCACAGCCAGGCGACGGTCAGCATGACGCTGAGTACGGGCATGAGCACCCCTAGGAGAAAAAACGCGCAGCGGCTCGCGATCGCTCTGTTCATCCAGTCGAAATTCATCCCGAAGAACCCAGTCAGCGCGGTCACCGGAAGAAAAATCATCGATACGAGGGTCAGTCGGCTGATCTGTTCGCTTTGCCGCTGTGCGATCGCTGTGGCGAAATCGTGCGTTATGTCCGACATCCACCGCCTGCGTTCGTACAGCTGCTCCTCGAAATCCTCTACCTGCTCGACATAGTCGTTCAATTCCTGCGCGCCGCGGTCGCCGACGCCAGACACGTTCTCCACCCCAACCATCGCGGATCGAACTGCGCTGCTATAGCGGCTGAAGCTCGCAGCGAACGTTTGCAATCCCTGAAGCCGGCGAGCGATCGAAGAGAAGTCAGCCGAGAACGACTTCCTGTCGAGGCTGAGCCGGAGTTCGTCGATTCTTTGATCCAGCCGCTGCAGGACATGGTCGAGCATTGCGAGAAGGAGCTGCAGCAGGATCCCGGCTGCGAGATAGAAATTGTCTCCAGAACCAACGCCACGTTCAGTGAATTGGCCGCGAACTCGCTCGAGGACCGCCGGGTCACCTTCCCACACAGTGGCGAGGCCCTGCGCGCAGCCCAACAGATGGAGCTCAATCAGCGCGCCCTCGGGGCCTGCGATCCAGGTCGAAACCCTCAGCCTCTGACGTCCAATGTGCATCCGACCCGTCTGTCCGAACCGCATTGCCCATGTAACATCTGCTACGTCGAGGCCAAGTTCAGCGAGCCATGCCGCGCGGGCGGACTGCTCTACGCCGACTAGATCAAGCCAAAAGAACGAGCCTTGACCGGCCCGATTGCGGATCTCTGGCGGGGTCGCAACCGTCCGCACGCCGGCTGCGTCCACAAGGATGGCCGCCATGGCTTCCTCCCGCCGATCGTCACAGGCCCAAAGATTAGTGTATGATGGGAAACACGGCCAGCAGAAGACAGGCGGAAACGATTGAAAGAGGAAGGCAATCGGCGGCTATCGTCGGGCTGCTCGCCCCTTGGAGCGGCCATTTCCAGCTTACGATATCAGGAGGATCGACGCCGAACTCGTAAGCCCGAACTCGTAAACGTAGCATCTGCACGCGGCCTGTCGGTTGAGTAGTGTCTCGCGAGCATGCGAAGCCGTGCCCTGGAACCCTGCATTGCGATCGATGGCGTCGATGGCCAGACCGGACCGGTCGGTCTGGTTACGAATCGCGCCTTCCGGAGGAGTGTTGATGTTACGCTGCTCTCTATGACCGCCAACATGGATGCGGCGCTGATATGGCCGGTGTTAGACTAAGGCGCGTCCAACAGTGATTGAGTCGCTACCGTGTGCTGCCTGTCAGGATTCGCTGAACATTCGTCGCTTCCGGTAGCGTGATACGCAGGAGCCTCTACGTCGCCGGCAAGAGAATTGTAGTTGTTCTTGGAAGTGCCCTCAGGCACAACCTTTGTCAGAGCGCGGCTAAGCCCCGTCCAACGATCGACCCGTGCTCGACGAAATTCCACGCATCATGGCCGTCGCAAGCCTGCTCATGACGAAAGATGATTCGTCGCGCGCGGGTGTGCTGCCGGGTGCAGGTGGCAAACCGGCAATGACACCTTGGCGTCCCCTCCCCTCTCGATTTCGTTACATCCCGACCATTATGCACCGCCGCAACCGGCTGTACAATCGCGGTCAACTGGCACCAAGAAATGCAAACCATCAACAATTGGGAGCGCCAAGATGTCCGCCGCCCTGTCACGTCGTACCCTGCTAGCCGCCTCCGGCGCCGGTCTGGTCGTCAACGGCCTCCCCGTCGCGCACGCCGCCACTGACAAGAAACTCCGGATCGCCCTCTCCAACTCCTTCATCGGCAACAAGTGGCGCATTGAAATGGAGAACCTGTTCAAGGCCGCACTCCAAATGGAGCCATACAAAAGCCAGGTCGAGGGCTCCTGGTTCAACTCCGGCAACAACGTCAGCCAGCAAAGCCAGCAGATCACCGGATTGATCGGCGAACGCGTCGATGCCATCGTTGTCAACGCCGCATCGCCGACGGGCCTCAACGGCATCATCCGTCAGGCGACGGCGCGCGGCATCCTGATTGTCAGTTTCGATAACGTCGTCACCGCGCCGACCGCCATCAAGGTGAACACCGACCAGTTCGAATTCGGCAAGAAGCTCGCCGGATTCCTGGTGCAGAAGCTGAATGGCAAGGGCAACGTCATCATGGTCACCGGCGTGCCCGGCACCTTCGTCGATCAGCAACGCAATGCTGGCGCGGATTCGGTGTGGAAGCAGAACCCGGGCATAAAGGTGGTGAACCGCTACACCGGCATGTGGGATTCGTCGACCGCCGAGCGCAACACCGCGGCAATCCTGCCCAGCCTGCCGAAGATCGACGGCATCTGGTGCCAGGGC
>JASHQG010000526.1 GCA_030037665.1 Acetobacteraceae bacterium | reverse complement strand
AGGGCGATACGAACGGAAACAGTACAGTGACGTGGGCCGGCATCCCCGCGGCGGCGGCCGGGTCGTGTGCCGCGCGGAACGGAGCCACAAATTTCTCCGCCTCCCGTACCAGCACAACGAGAGCGGATCGTGGTTCCATCGTCGGCCATCTATCCATTGATCATGTTCCGTCCACTTACCCGCTGAGCAGGTAACCGTGTCCATCCATGCCGCAACAAAATCAAGGAGGCGCATACTGGGCGGCCCGGGTCCACCCAGACCCGCTATTGGCAGGCGCCAGGTACAGGCGATCGCGCGGCGATGGTCGTGTGAACGACCCCAACCCGAGCGCCCGACACACCCGCACTTGAAGTTATCGAAATGAGGCGGCTGGCGCACAGGGGACACCAAGGCTCGAACGCGTCCGCTCGAACGAGCGGAACAGGGGTGCCGACCGGAGTAACATCACTCTCGATCACGCAGGATTCCCCCGATGCCGGTGCCCACCGCGGCCGGCATGCCCACCAATGACGACCAATGCCACGGCTTGTGGTATACTACGCAGCGTGCCGGACCCCTTCGCCGACGGCACCCTGTTGTCGTCGGCTGATCTCTCCGGGACGCAAGAGCGCAAGTGCCTGCGAACAAACAAGCAAAATGCAATCCTGGGAGGTAACGCAGCAGTGGCCTCGACCATCTACACGGACGAGCTCGTCGGGACTCTGACGGTCAGCCCGGCGGAAATGCTCACGGCACGCCTCGATCGATTGCCGATGACCCGCACACTGTGGGTCATGGCGGCGCTGGTCTCGCTCGGCGGCTTCTTCGACGCAATGGCGCTTGAACTTGCCGCGACACTGGCCCCGGGTCTTTTCCACGACAAGATCCTGACTGCGACGACAGTCAGCTTCTTCGGTATGACCGGGCTTGCCAGTTTCATCGGCGCGCTGTTCGCCGGCATGTTCGTCGGATCGCTGTTGTTCTCCCAGATCGCCGACCTGTTCGGCCGGCGCACGATTTTCGCGTTTGCCCTGCTGTGGTACGGTGTCGGCAGCTTCGTCATGGCGTTTCAGTACACCGCCAACGGGCTGAACCTGTGGCGCTTCATCAGCACGATCGGTCTCGGCGTCGAACTGGTCACCGTCGATGCCTATCTTTCGGAGATCGTTCCCAAAACCTCGCGGGGCAAGGCGTTCGGCCTGTTGATGGGGATCAGCGCGGTAGCTGGCCCGCTTGCCTATTTCCTCGCTTGGCGGTTGGTGCCGACCGCGCCGCTGGGATTGACTGGCTGGCGCTGGGTGGTGCTCATCAGTTCCGCCAGTGCCATTCTGGTCTGGTGGATCCGGCTTGGCCTGCCGGAAAGCCCTCGGTGGCTCGCGCAGCAGGGGCGGATCGATGAGGCCGAGCGGGTGATGTCCCGCATCGAGCAGCGGGTGGAAGCCGACTACGGCCAGAAGCTGCCGACACCGGACCGGCCGCAAACGCAGGACACGCGTAAGGGCACGTTGTCAGAAATCTTCCAGCCGCCATTCCGAACCCGCACGATCATGCTGGTCCTGTTCAACTTTTTCCAGACTGTCGGGTTCTACGGGTTTTTCGCCTGGATCCCCACCTTGCTGATCGCCAAGGGCATCCACGTCACGCAGAGCCTGCAATACGGCTTCATCATCAAGACCGCCAGCTTGATCTTCCCGTTCATCATCATGCTGTTCGCCGACCGGCTGGAGCGAAAATGGTCGGTCTGCCTATCGTGCATCTCGATCGCGGTGTTCGGGCTGATCTTCGCGCAGCAGACCACGCCAGGGGCGCTGCTCGTGGTCGGAACCTGCCTGTCGATATCGACCGCGTACCTCGCTTACGCGCTGCATAACTACCAGGCGGAGCTGTACCCCACGCGGGTGCGTGCCCGCGCGATCGGCTTCGTCTATTCCTGGAGCAGACTGAGCGGCATCCTGGTCGGGTTCATGGTGGCATTCTTCCTGCGCAACTTCGGCGTGCCTGGCGTGTTCATGTTCGTGGCATCCTGCATGGTCGTGGTGGTCCTGGCGGTCGCGCTAATGGGGCCGCGCACAAACAACCTGGAGCTGGAGGCAATCGCGCATTAGCGCGACCGGCTACCACGCTTGGCCCGGGTGCTTGGAGCGCGGGCGTGTGACTGTCGCTTGCGGCACGTCGTGTGCTGCATCCAGAATCATCTGAGTCTGGATGCGGGCGGGTTGCCGCGGGACCTGGCTGCAGCATCGCTGATGGTTGTGCCCGTCTGGGGCTCTGAAGACGAGGCTGCCGTCTCCGCCCTGGGGACATGGCGCTCTCCAACGTTCACTTGCCATGACCATTCTCCGCTTCGCTCCGCCGCACGAGGGCCTCCGTGACAGCGCCGGGTCGAGGCAGATCCGTGCGGCTACTCTGGCCCTATGATCCGGTCTAACCTGACGCTGGGTGCATAACGAAAACGGAGGGAACCATGCGCGGTGTCGTCTTCACCGGAGGTCGCGAGCTGGAGATCATGGAATTCCCCGATCCCACACCGGGACCAGACGAGGTCGTGGTGGAGATGCAGGCCTCGGGCATGTGCGGCAGCGACCTGCACCAGTATCGGCGCCCGAAGACCAGCGGCGGCCACAACGCCACCGGTCTGCCGGCCAATCCGAATCCCGTCATCGCCGGTCACGAACCGTGCGGCGTGATCGCCGCGGTCGGCTCCGCCGTCGACCCACGCCAGGCGCGCGTGGGCGAGCGTATCATGGTGCACCACTATCAGGGCTGCACGCAGTGCAATCACTGCCGCGCCGGCTGGCAGCAGCTCTGCCAGGTAGTGCCGGTGAAGGTGTACGGCAGCAACTCACACGGCGGCCACGCGAAATACCTGTGCGTGCCGGCGAACACGATGGTGCCATTGCCCGACGAGTTGTCGTTCTCCGCCGGCGCGGCGATCGCCTGTGGTTCCGGCACGGCCTATGGCGCCCTGCGCCGGATGAACCTCTCCGGCAACGACACGATCGCGATCTTCGGCCAGGGACCCGTGGGTCTCGCCGGCACGCAGTTCGCCAAGGCGATGGGCGCACGCGTCATTGCGCTCGACGTCAATCCGCAACGTCTCCAACGCGCCAAGGAGTTCGGCGCAGACGAGGTCGTTGATCCCGGCTCTAACGATCCGGTCGCCGCGATCAAGGACCTGACGCACGGCCGCTACGCAGATTTGTCGCTGGATACCTCCAGCAATCCGGAGGCTCGCGCCAACGCCATCCGCAGCACCAAGGTCTGGGGCACGATGTGCTTTGTCGGCGAGGGCGGCGACGTGCGCATCGATGTCAGCCCGATGCTGCTGCGCCGGCAGTTGACACTGATCGCCTCCTGGACCTTTTCGAACATCATCCAAGCCGAGTGCGCGCGATTTTGTGTCGAGCGGAAAATCGACGTCGACAAGCTGTTCACCCACCGCTGGAAGCTGGACCAGGCGGAAGAAGCCTACAAGCTATTCGACAAGCAGAGCGACGGTAAGGGCGTATTTATGATGTAGCTCCAGCACGTACCTCTCCCTCTCTCACTGCGAAGTACAGGGTAAGGTTCAAAGCGCCGAGGGTGAGAGATCGACCGACCGCTTCTGCACGTCGGCTGATTACCCGGTGCTGCGCGTCGGTCTCTCCGGCGCAGCGGGAGAGATTTTGCTCGGCATCTTCGTCTTGTCGGGATAGCGGCACCACGTTGCGGCGACGCAGCGCCAGCATTCCGGCTGCCGCGCCTTGCAGACGTAGCGTCCGTGCAGGATCAGCCAGTGATGTGCATTGCGCAGCAGGTCCGGCGGCACACGCTTCACGAGCGCATCCTCGACCGCACGCGGTGTATTGCCTGGGGCGATGCCGGTGCGGTTGCCAAGGCGGAATATGTGCGTATCCACCGCCATCGTGTTTTCGCCAAACGCGACATTCATCACCACGTTGGCGGTTTTGCGACCAACACCAGGCAGCGATTCCAATGCCTCGCGATCGTTTGGCACCTCTCCGCCGAATTTCTCCAGCAGTATGCGTGACAGCGCTACGACGTTCTTCGCCTTCCCCTGCCACAGCCCGATCGAGCGGATGTGCCGCGCCACGCCTTGCTCGCCGAGCTTCACCATCGCTTCCGGCGTGGCAGCTTCCGCGAACAAGGTTTCGGTCGCGCGGTTTACTGACACATCGGTCGCCTGTGCCGACAGCACGACTGCGACCAGCAACGTGTAGGGACTGATGAACTCCAGCTCGCTGCGCGGGATCGGCGTGACTTTGGCCAATGCCTCCACGAACCCGCGCACCGCGGCGAGCGGCATGGCGCGCACCTTGCGAGGCTTCGGCTTGGCAGGGTGAGGCCTTGCTGGCATGCCAACGTTGTTGCCCGCCTTTGGCCACCACCGCAAGGCCGGTTGCATTCCCCGCAGGTGCGTTGCATCTACCTGGGATGGATCAGCCGGCCGGCAGGGGAGGGGGGTTGTTGTTCGAGGCGGTCATCGTGCCGCATCGGAGTCTGTCGCGCCGCGGCATGCTCCGCCTTCAAGCCGTCATCATCGGGTTGTGCTGCCTGACCGCGCTGCGTTTCTGGTTGCTGGGCGCCTGGCCGGTGCTGGCGTTTTCCTTCGTCGAGATCGGCATCGCCGTATTCCTGCTGCACCTGAACGTGCAGCGCGCCCGGGCCAGCGAGATGGTGCTGCTGAGCGAAGACGCATTGCGAGTAGTCCGGACCGACAGGCACGGCCGTCGGCAGGAGAGCAGCATCAACTCGGCCTGGCTGAACGTGGTGATGGAGGAAGCGCCGGGGCGGGTGCCCAAACTGCTGCTCGTCGCGCGCGGTGCGCGGGAGGAGATCGGGGCCGTTCTGGGTGAGAGAGAGAAGCGAGACCTTGCCGCGGCGCTACGTTCGGCGCTGTACGACGCGCGAAATCCCCGGTTCGATAATCCACAGTTGCGGGACTGCTAAAACCTCGCTTGAGCCGCGCGAGAGGTTAATGCAGGGACCGAGGGGAAGGTGAGCGGCGGAACGCACAAACGCTTCGGCCGGCTTAGCTCCTTACCGTCGCCGCAGTGCGCCTCGAGCTGTACCGCGAGCGGACGAGGTCGTCAGCACGGCCAGCACCGCCTGCATGCGCACACCGAAACGTTACGAACGCGGCTGACCAGACAAGCTCGGAGCGGTGCAGGTGTCGATGCCAGGAACGGTGCGGCCGCGGGCGACTCGCAGCCGCGATCCCCAGTGATAACGAGAACTGGCCGCCGCTCATGCTCCTTCCCGCCGAGCCTATCGTTATAGCGGACCGATTTCAGCAGCGGTAAGAGATAGGCGAACCCCGTTTCGCAAATGGACGTTAGCGGGGGACTCATGCACCGGGGCTAAGTCAAGTTTGCCCGATGGCGACCCAACTAGAACCTTACTCGTATTCCGGCGAATCCCGCTATCGGTGCACCGATGTTGTAGCTCCGCGTGTTGCTCGCGTTAGGCGCCGGGAAAAAAGTGACGGAGGAGGTTGGAGAGTACGTGCCATAAATATAGTAAGTCGCATTCGTCACGTTCTGGACCAGACCAAACAGCTGGACGTTCTTCGTGACCTGGTAGCTGGTATTTAGGTTCAGTACGAAATAACCAGGCAGCGGCTTGTCTAGATTTGCCTCATCACCGAACAGGTACTGGCTGCTCGCGCCAATCGCGGTTGCCCCGACGGTCCACTTATCCGTCGCTTTGTACTGAACCCCGAACTTGACCAGATGAGTCGGGACGCCGGGCAGGTGATCTCCGGGCTGAACCAGGATATTGCCGTTCGCGTCGGCAAATGGATTCAGCGGGCTCGATTCTTCGAACGTACTCTGAAAAGTCGCGTCGGTGTAAGTGTAGTTTATATATGCCAGCCAACGCTTGCTGCGGAAGTTGAGTCCTGCATCAAACCCCTGGCGCTGGGTCGCGCCGACGTTCTGGAAGAAGCCACGACCCAGGACGACACTTTGTACGAACGCAATATCATCATCCAGATTTGTGTGAAACAGGCTCAGATTCCAATCCACCTTGGCTGTGGGAAACGGCGTCAACGTGCCACGGAACCCCGCCTCAATGGTATGCCCCACGACCTGCTTCAGGTTGGGATCACCGGTGAAGAAATTGGCCAGGCTGCACGGACTTGACGGGCTGGCGCAGCTCAACTCCGCCGGGGTGGGCGCGCGGTTTGATATGGAATACGAGGCATATACGCTGAAGGCGGGGTTCAGCCGATAGGTCAGACCAACGCCCGGGTTGAAGTGACTGAAGCTATGATTGCCCGAAAGCCCGGTTCCCAGCATATCGTTGAGGTCGATCTGCTCGGCATTGAAGCGCCCGGATACGTTGGCGGACAGCCGCTGCGTGATGTCGAACGTATCGGTGAAGTAGGCGCCGTAGTAGGCCGTGCTGACACCAAGTCTCACCGGCGAGTCGGTGCCATCCGCCTGATCGACGATCACCCCGTTGGGGGCAAATGAGGGCCCGATGAAGTTTTCCGATACATTATCGAGTCCGCCAATCCCCGTGGTGGCACCGAACAGGGTGCTCGATCCATCGAAGCTCACCCCGGCCGTGACCTGGTTACCGTGACCAAATATCTCATTCTTGTTGGTAACCTGAAGTGCAACGCCGTAGCCATTGGTATTGGTGGTCTGGCTGTCCCAGTCGGAATAAGGGCCGGCGCCGTCGAAAGCCGGGATCGAGTTGCCGTTGCGGTCGGTCGCAAGCGTGTCGGTCCCGACCTCGCAAAGGAAGCCGGATATCGTATTGCATGGTCCGAAATCGGCAACGTCGCCATTGCCTACGCGCTGCAGAAAGTAGTCATAATAAGTGACTGCCTGAAGAGAGGTTGTGTCATTGAGCTGGATATTCCCGTTCAGGCTGATGAGCGCATAACTGTTGCTGATTGGGCTCGGCCCGGTGAACTGCGCGCGAGGATCGACGGCCAGCCACTGGACGGGCGTGGTCCCCGGCGCCTCGAGCGTGTTGTCGGCGACATCAATGTTAAGATGCACCTCGGCGATGTTGCTTCGCCAGCCTATGTCGGCATAGAGTTGCTTCAGTCTGGAGTATTGAAAGTCGCGCCAGCCGCCCTCTGTCAGGCCGGAAGCGGCGATGTAGAACGCAGTATTGCCGCTCTGCTTCCCATACTGGAAACCGCCGCCGGCCTGCGAGAAAGAGCCGCCGTAAGCGTCAGCTTCGAATCCATGAAAAGTGAAGCCGTTCTTCATTTGGATGGAGAGCGAACCACCGAGCGCATTGAGTCCAAAGGTGGGATTGCCTCCCACCAGGTTCATGGTATCGATCGCGCTATCCGGAATGAGATCAAAATTCACGGTATCGCCGAAGGGCGAGTTGAACCGGACACCGTTCAAATACACGGCGATGCCTTGCGGGGTTCCCTGAAGCGGGGAAGCCAGAAAGCCATGATAGCTCAGGTCCGGCTGAAATGGCCCGCCAGCGGCGCTGTCGAGCTGTACACCCTGCGCCTGGTATTGCATCGTATTCAAATAGCTTGGCGGCCCCTGCAGGGTGACGTCTTGGTTCGTGAAAACCTGGTTCTGCGACGGAACCTTGCTCCGATCCACGCCGGAGCCGAGCAGCGGCGTCGCTCCGATGATCTCGACCGGAGGAAGAGCCACGGAAGGTTGCGCCTCGGTCGGTGCAGATGTGGGCGGCGTGGGCGAAAGGTCGAGTTGCGCCCAGGCCAGTCGTGGCAGAAGGAGCCACAAGACACCAAGCAATGCAACACGTTTCATTCTTACCTTCCCCGGGCGCGCCTACCTATTTCCTGGTACGTTGTAAGTCGTCAGCAGCCGACGCCGTGGCTGCTTCGAATTCAACACGATCAACCGCTTCGCACGTAACAGCAGCGACAGCCTTAGTCCATTTCAAAAAGTGAAAGGCCGCTACTTTCAAAAAGTGAAACACACCTTTGCGATTTGCATTGCATCAAAGGACTCATTACGCACGACCATTGGGTGCCGCAGGGCGGCACGCCGGGGGAATAATTGCCAGCTTCGGGCCCTGCGAGCGGGGGAGTGATGGCATCCGGATTTGAACCACAGTTGCGCCAAGAATCGGCCAAGGGACGCAGGTTCTGGCCACAGTTCCTGCACGGCCGCCTGGTACACATCCCGTACCCGTTGCTGATGCCAGGCCTGCTCGGCACGATCGGGATCATATTCTGGCACGTAAGGAGCCGTATCTCCGCGGAGGTTACAGCGAGCGTACGGCTCGCGCAGGCTCTGGCCATTTCGGCACTGCATAACGTCGCCAGCGCAGGCAGCCAATCCGCCGCGTTCGCGGCTCTGGCATATGACATGCCGCAGGTACGGCATGTTCAGTTCCACCTTGCTGCGACCGATGACACCGCGCTGCCCACGACGCGGCCGGGAATAACTGGCCGCGCACCACCACGCACCTTGATCGTGGCATCGCTGATGGCGCCGCCGCCCGTCGTCCAAAGCTTTCCGGTTGTCGTGCGTGGCAACACCGTCGGCAGGCTCATGGTTCAGTAGCACCCGACGGATGAGATCGATGAAATCATCGGTGAGGTGGAACTATTTTCACTTATAGTCATCGGGCTGTCTCTCTTGACTGTAGGGGGTCTTTTGGTGACTGCGCGGCAATCCTTGCGTCCGCTGCAGTTGCTGACCAAGGGCTTCC
>JASHQG010000062.1 GCA_030037665.1 Acetobacteraceae bacterium | reverse complement strand
GCCACAGCGTTCGGCTGGTTCGCGGGCAATTTTGTCGGCCTCGCTGAACGGTGCACAGATCACCTGGCGACGCCCGACCCGCATCTGCCGCGGGAACGCCTTTGGCAGGTCCGCGCGCAAGAAGTGGTCATCGCCGCGGGTGCGATCGAACGGCCTATGGTGTTCGCGCACAACGACCGGCCTGGCATCATGCTTGCTGACGCGGCGCGGACTTATCTGCAGCGTTATGGCGTGCAAGTTGGTTCGTACGCGGTGGTCGTGACCTCGGATGACAGCGCGTACCGCGCTGCTTTGGCGTTGCACCGCGCCGGCGTCACGATTGCTGCGATCGCCGACCGGCGCGGCGAGGCGAATGGCCCCTACCCCGCCACGGCCCGCGCCTCAGGAATCACGGTGCAGACCGGCACCAGCGTTGTCGGAACCACCGGACGCCTGCGCGTGAATGCCGTGCGGCTGAGCAATCGGGTCGCTGCTATTCCCTGCGATGCACTCCTGATGTGCGCCGGCTGGACACCCTCGGTCCATCTTCACTCGCAATCACGCGGCAGGCTGCGTTTCGAGGAGGCGCTCGGGGCCTTCGTGCCTGATACCACGGCAGCGCGGAGGTATTCGGCAGGTGCCTGTGCGGGAGAATTCGACCTCTCCCGATGCCTCAATGCCGGGTATGCCGCCGGGGAGGCCGCCGCGCGCAGCCGCGCCTCGGCCCGCCAGTTCGAGGTGTCGGGGCCTCTACCTTGCAGCCCTGGAGCGCTTCGAGTCGATGGCGCACCGCACGATAAGGCGTTCGTCGATCTGCAGAATGATGTCACGACCAAGGACCTCTTCATAGCAACGAGCGAGGGCTTCCGCTCGATCGAGCATGTGAAGCGCTACACCACCGCGGGCATGGCGACGGACCAGGGGAAGACGTCCAACCTGAACGCGCTCGCCACGGTGGCCGGCTTTGTGAACAAGCCGGTTCCAGCCGTCGGACACACGACCTTTCGCATGCCCTATTCCCCGGTCACGTTCGGCGTGCTGGCCGGCGCGGCGCGCGGCGCATTGTTCGAGCCTGTCCGGCGCGCGCCACTGCACGATTGGGCCCTCGCGCAGGGCGCGATATTCGAAATGGTCGGCATGTGGGAACGCGCCCGCTGCTTTCCACGTGCCGGCGAGGACATGCAGAGGGCGATGGCACGCGAATGCCGCGCGGTACGCGAATCCGTCGGCCTGCTGGACGCCAGTACGCTTGGCAAGATCGAAGTGGTGGGGCCAGATGCAGCGGAATTCCTCGACCGGATCTATGTGCGCGAGATCAGCAGAATGGCGCCGGGACGCTGCCGCTATGCCGTAATGCTGCGTGAGACCGGTTTCATTCTGGACGACGGGATTGTCGCACGCCTTGCGCAGGATCGCTTCCACATCACCACCACGACCAGCGGTGCGGTGTCAGTGTTACATCACATGGAGGATTACCTGCAAACCGAGTTCCCTGAACTGCGCGTGTGGCTGACCTCCACCACGGAGCATTGGGCGGTCATCGCAGTGCAGGGCCCGCGCTCGCGCGAGATGTTGACGCCGCTGGTGGAAGGCATCGATCTGCGGGCGATGCCGCACATGAGCGTGTGTGATTGTCGGGTCTGCGATGTCCCGACGCGCATGTTCCGGGTCAGCTTCACGGGCGAATTGGGCTACGAAATCAACATACCGTCCGCTCACGCACCTGAAATCTGGCAGGCCCTGCTTGCGGCCGGCGCACGCTTGGGCGTCACACCCTATGGCACAGAGGCGATGCACGTACTGCGTGCCGAGTGCGGCTTCATCATCGTCGGTCAGGAGACGGACGGCACAGTGACGCCGGACGATGTGGGACTGGGGTGGATGATCGGGAACGAGACGCGCGATTTCGTCGGCAAACGGTCCCAGCAGCTTGCCGACATGCGACGGCGCGACCGCCGGCAGCTGGTCGGGTTGCGCACCATCGATCCGCACATGGTGATTGAGGAGGGCGCACAGCTCGTCGCGGGTCCTGACAGGCAGTCGCTGGGTCACGTCACGTCGGCCTATTGGAGCGAACCGCAACAGCGATCGATCGCTCTCGCGCTGCTATCGAACGGGCGAGCGCGGATTGGTAGCACGCTGCAGGCTATATCAACGGGCAGGATGATCGATGTGGAGGTTGTGGACCCATCCGTCCGTACGGTCCGGGCGGAACCCATCGCGATTCCGGCTGCCCCGCACGCGTATCGCCCAGTCCCGGCGGCCAATCACGCGACAGCAGCACCGTGCCTGGAGGCGACTTTGACTGTGCTTCCCGCCGTGACACGGCTTTCGGTACGCGCGGACACCGCAGCAGCGACAACCCTTGGCCGGGCGCTGGGCGTCTTGCTCGGCAGCGTGCCTGGCCGTGCGGTCACGTCGCGCGATCGTGCCGCGATCTGGCTTGGGCCCGATGAATGGCTCGTGCTGGCGCCTGCCGACCCTGGCCTGGCACAATGTGCGACTGCGTCACTCGGTGGCTTGCCGGCAAGCGTCGTTGACATCTCGCACCGCAACGCCGCGATTGAAGTAGCGGGCACGCGCGCCACGTGGTGCATCAACGCGTTCAATGCATTGGATCTGGATCTTCGGGTCTTTCCGGTCGATGGCTGCGCGCGCACGCTCTTCGGCAAGGCCGAAATCGTGCTTTGGCGCACCGCGACGCACGTGTTTCGCATTGAGGTTGCGCGCTCGTTCGCGCCTTATGTATGGGCGAGCCTCGAGGAGGCGCGGCAGGAGTTCCTTCGCGAGACCTCCGCAGGTAGGTTTTGATTGGCTGGCTCGGTGCGGGCCACTGGTTATCACAAGGCGGCGCCGACCTTCGCATTCATCGCGGCATCCACAGGCGAATAGAAGACATTTGTCTCGGTGCCTGAACCTCACCGCGGGGGTGCCGGGCCTCAAGGCAATCCGGCCACTGTCGACCCAAAGCGACCACTCGCGGTGTCCCGCGGCTCTGGCCGCTGTTGCGCCGAAGCCGACTCTACTCCGCCCTCGTCATCAACCGTCATCACCCAGCAAATCGCACGCGTCGTCGCGGCGAGCGGCCCAAAATGGTACGCTCAACCACCGGGGCCGGCGCCCCAGACCCGATACCATGATAGCATCCATGGCGCGTTCCCGACCCGGGACCACTTGTGGGATGCAGTCTGGTCAGGAGTTTGTCGATGCGGTTGTTGTACTCTGCCGGTTCACCCTTCGCGCGGATCGTTCGGGTCGCGCTGCTGGAAACCGGTCTGGATGCCCGTGTGATCAAACAGGAAGTCACTCGGGTCCGGCTCTATTCGGCGGAGTCGGAGGTGTTGACCGTCAATCCCATAGGACGAGTGCCAACGTTGGAACTCGATGACGGAACTATTCTGACCGAGAGCAAGTTGATCATCGATTATTTAGACGCCTGCAACCCGGGACCGAAGCTGCTGTCGCGTGATGGGTCAGATGGGTGGCGGACACTGGCAGAAACCGGCCAAGCATCGGGCCTGCTTGAGGGCATCGTCTCTTGGATGCGGGCCTCGGCGTCGCCGAAAGACAAATACGCAGCGGCGGTCATTGCACGGGAAGCCCCACGGGTAAACCGCGCGGCGGATGCGCTTGAGGTTGCTATGGCGAACGGCGCGTACACGGGCCCAATCAACGCGGCACAGATCGTTTTGGGCACAGCACTTGGCTTGGTCGAGCCACGGCTTCCGGTTTGGAAGTGGCGTGAAGGACGCAGCGGTTTATCCGCCTGGTATGACAGGATCGCCACGAGGCCATCGTTCCAATCGACGGTGCCGCCACCCCTGTAGAGGAGCCGCAAGATTTGGCCGGAATCATATACCGGGGCGAAAAGCGCTCGGCATCTGGGGGTTTCACAACCGGTCGTTTTTGCACGGATCATCGTCGAGCGGCGAACCCTGGGCGGTCACCAAAGGCGAGCACGATCCGAAGGGGCCCCTCGCGTACGATTTCGAACCAATCGCCTGACGGCCGCGATCATCAGACTTGTGCACGAAGGTGCTTGGAGCGACGCGATATCGTCTGATTTGCTGCTGCGATAACGACGGAGGTCGCGATGGCGCGTCGGCGGATCGGACAGGAACGACTGCGCCCCGGTGGGCAGAAAAGAGAACAGCCCTCATCATTGGATGCGATGTCGACGCTGCGAGGTCAGTCGACCCGGAGAAGGCGAACATCGAAGTCGTACGCCATCTGCGATCAGCGACCCGCGCAGTCGAGCCAGCGCTATTATAAATTTCCGCGGGGTTGCGCGGTTCTCGGCCCTGGGCACAGAGTAGCCCTCGGCCGCGCAGCGTCGGCTGCCGTGCGGCTACAAACGGCGTCGCGGCGGTGGGTATCACAAATGGCAGTCCAGCGCGTCACTGTCGATCTGAGCCGATATCCGGACCTGGTCATGATCCTGCTGGGCATGCGCGTGAATGCCCTAACCGGTCTGCGCACCCTTCTCGGCTTCGGCCCGCGCATTGCTGGCGCCGCCAAGGCTATGCCGGATGGACTGCTGTCCCACGAGACTTTTCTGTGGTCCCTAGCCCCGCCTCATGCGGGTATTCGCCAGTATTGGCGCGATTTCGCTGCGCTGGAGGCCTGGGCACGATCAACCCCGCATCGCGAGTGGTGGAAGCAATTCCTGCGCGCCCCCGGCGGCACCGGGTTCTGGCATGAGACCTATTTCGTGCGCGGCGGCGTGGAGGCGATCTTTGATGACATGCCACAGCCGATTGGCCTGTTACGCTTCGCCGACCGGCACGACGCACGCGGCACCATGTTCTCGGCGCGCCAGCGCGCGCGTGCTGGCAATCCCCTGGGCCTGACCGGTACACCCGAGCTGCCTCCGGCCCTGACGGAAGATGAGTTGGACCAGACTGGTGCGTAACGCAGGTTCACGGCCCGAGAAAGGCACGCCAGCGGGGCTGCGCCCCGGCCAAGCTCTGCGTCCGATCGAGCGCGCCGGGCGACGGAACGTCGGGTAGCATTGGCGGGACTACGTGCAAAATGCGCCTCCTGAGTTCGCGCCAGCGCGTCGTGGGTAACGCGATAACATCGGTGAAAATTTTTGATTTATCCACCAGAGCGTCGGGGTTGCCGATGCTCGGTGCTCCGTTCGCTTACGACCGATCGTAACCATACGGCCGCCCGTCACACGATGCCGTAAGCGGATACTCACATGGGCCGAGGGGCCGAAAAGCTGCATCTGCGTTGCCGCTCAGCGTCCCTGTTGCCCGCGATCGCTCACCTCTCGCCGTCTGCCGCGAGATTCAGCAAATAGTCCGCGAGCTGTCCTACATGCCGGTCGCGTTCCATTCCCGGTCGCCGGCGAATGACAAAATCGGTCGACCCTGATAGCACACGATCGGGGAACACCCGCACCAACCTGTTTTCGGCAAGCTCGAAATCAATCAGCGGCTGTCGACCCAGTGCGATGCCCGCCCCGGCAATCGCCGCCGCGACCGCAGCGCTGAACGTATGAAATCGCACGATCGTCGCCTTCGCCCCGCGATCGCAGCCCAGCATTTCCAGCCATGTGGACCAATCCTTTTCCGGACTGGCCACGTGATCCTCCTGCAGCAGCGTCTGCTGCACCAACGCCTCCGCGGTTCCGACGAGCCCCAGAGACGGGCTGCACACCGGGAACACCGTCTCGTGGAACAATAGCCGGTCGCCGTCGGCCAGCGTCCCATGCGGCACGCGCAGGACCGCGAGATCGAGGCCTTCCCCCACCATGTCGGGTGCTTCGTCCTCGATCGCGCGCATCTGCCACTGCACGGACGGATGCAGCGCCGCAAAGGAAGCGAGCCGCGGCGCCAGCCAAAGTGATGCCACCGAACCGTTGGCAGAGATCGTCAACACCGGACGCCTGCGCCGTTCCCGCACAGCCGCACAAGCCGCGCCGAGTTGCGCGAACGCTTGCTCCACCGATCGCTGCAAGGCCGCACCCTCTTCAGTGACCACAGTACGCCCGGTACCGTTGCGGGCACGCGACAAAAGCACTGCGCCCAGCACTTCCTCCAGTCCGCGCACCTGGTGGCTCACCGCACTGGTGGTGACATTCAGTTCCGATGCAGCGCGCGCGAAGCTGCCCAGCCGCGCCACCGCAGCGAAGGCCCGCAAGGCGGCCAAAGGAGGAATTCGGTCCGTCATCACTGTTCAATCTAACTCAACAGCGGTTGAAAAACAGTCGTTTGCGCAAGGTCTCGCCGTCGCCCAGGTCTTCGTCGGGATAAGGAGACAGGACCGATGCATTTCGACGTCACGCTCTGGCGCATGACGAAGGGCTATCGCTGGAGAATTGCGCTGTCGGTGACGCTCGGTCTGCTGGCAATGACATTCGGCATCGCCCGGTTCGTGTTCTTGGGCAGGTTCCTCGGCGGCGTGTTCCAGCACGCACCCGTCGCCACACTGATATTGCCGCTGGCCGGCGCCGCGATTGCCATCGTGCTGCGCGCGTCACTGGACCACAGTCGCACCATTGTCGCGCACCGCACGGCCATGCAGGTCCAGGAGGGCCTGCGCGGGCAGCTGTACGACAAAATTGTCGCCCTGGGTCCGGCCTGGTTCGGCGCCGAGCGCACAGGGGGCGTCATGCTTTCGCTGGTCGATGGCGTGGAGCAGTTGCAAACGTTTTTCGGCCAATACATTCCCCAAGTGGCGATCGCCGTCGCCGCGCCCGTGGCGATCTTCGCCTTCATCGCGTTCTGGGACGTGCCAGTCGCCGTGGTGATGCTGACCGGCGCACTGGTTACGCTGGCTCTCCCGGCGCTGGTGCATCGGCGCTCCGGCTGCGCCTCGCGCGCGCAGCAGACCGAGTTTAAGGCATTCGGCGAGGAGTTTCTGGACGCGGTCCAGGGGCTTCCAACGCTGAAGGCGTTCGGCCAGAGCAAAGCCTATGGTGCCATGCTTGCCGCCAAGGCGAAGGCACTGTCCGATAGCACGCTCTGGGTTCTCGCCGTCAGCGTGCTGACCCGTTGCTTCACTGACCTGGGCACCGGGCTCGGCGCCGCGGTGGCGATGGCGCTTGGCGCCTGGCGCGTCAGCCACGGTGCGATGTCGGTCACCGCGCTCCTGATCGTGCTGATGGCGGGCACTGAGATCTTCCGCCCGCTGCGCGACCTGCGCACAGTGCTGCACCAGGGCATGCACGGGCAATCGGCCGCGCACGGCATCGTCACCTTGCTTTCTGCGCCAGAGACCGCGCCCGTCGCCCCGCCACGTCCCGTCCCCACCATCAACCTGCGTCCGCGCATCGAATTCCATGATGTCCGCTTCGCCTATCCGGGCGGCCGACGGGCAGCACACCAGGGTCTCTCCTTCGTCGCGGAACCGGGCGAACGGGTGGGCATCGTTGGTGCAAGCGGCTCCGGCAAATCCTCCATCGTGCGGTTGCTGCTGCGGCTCTATGATCCGCAATCCGGCAGCGTGCAGATCGACGGGCAGGACCTGCGCGCGCTCGATCCCGACGAACTGCGCCGCATGCTCGCCGTGGTGTCACAGGACACCGTGTTGTTCCATGGCACGATCGACGACAACCTGCGCCTCGGCCGTCCCAATGCGTCCGAGCCCGCGGTGGTTGCCGCGGCCAAGGCCGCCAACGCCCATGCGTTCATCATGGCGCTGCCTGAAGGCTACGACACCGTGATCGGCGAACGCGGCGCACAATTGTCCGGCGGCCAGCGCCAGCGCATCGCCATCGCCCGCGCGCTGCTGTGCGATGCGCCGATCCTGGTGCTGGACGAGGCGCTGTCGTCGGTGGACGCCGAGAACGAGGCGCTGATCCAGCAGGCGTTGGACCGGCTGATGACCGGCCGCACCACGCTGATCCTGGCGCACCGTCTGTCCAGCGTGATCGGCGCCGACCGCATCCTGGTATTGGACGATGGCGCGGTGGCGCAATCCGGCCGGCACGCCGAGCTGATCGCTATCCCCGGCCCGTACCGCGACTTGATGGCCCCGCAGCTTGCGGAACATGCGGACGCACTGATCGACGAATTGCCGGCACCAGCTGGCTTGCGCGTGGCCGAGACCGCCGGTAGCGCTGCGCCGCGGGTGCGCCCGCTGTCGGAAGACGCTGACGCGGTTGGCTGGCCGCAAACGTTCCGCACGTTGCTCGGCTTCGTACGCCCCTGGCGCGGACAGGTTGCCGTGACGGTGCTGGCCGGCATCGCCCGCGTGGTGACATTCATCGGCGTCGGCGTCTGGAGCGCGCTGCTGCTCGGCGCGGTGCGCACGCACGCGCCGATCCTGCCACTCGTGCT
>JASHQG010000525.1 GCA_030037665.1 Acetobacteraceae bacterium | reverse complement strand
GGGTGAAGAGCCGTTCGTCGTCAGCGTGCATGAGCGGGCGTATCGCGTCCCAGGCGTCGTCGGAACGCACGAGAAGATCCTCCGCCGCAGCACTCGCGGCAAGAAAGCCATCGATCAAGTGCTGGTTCTCCTGCGCCCACGCTTCTTTGAACACATAGCCGCCAAGGGTCGGATGGGCCGGCAGTCCGAGTTCGACTGCGCACGACGAAACCGTGACGAGCGTACGGAAGCCCGCGACCTCAAGCGCGGCGACAAAATTCCAGTAGGTCAGAACCGCGTCGAGCCCGCCTTGCATGAGCTTGGCGCTCAGCAGAGGTGGCGCGGCATAGGCAAGGTCGGCTGTGGCGGCAAGGTCGATCCCCGTCTCGCGCTTCGCTGCAGCACGCACGATCAGCCACGACTTGTCGTACGGCCCGCCAGCGACGCCGAGCCGGCACCGGGCAAGGTCCTCGAGCCCGCGCCGGGGCGAACTGCGGCCGACCACGACACCCCCGGTGGCCGCCGAAAAGGGAAAAAAGCTGAGTGGAATGCCACGTGCCCGCTCGGTGCCGACGAACAGCCAGTCCGAGACGATGATATCGACCCCGCCGCCGAGCAGCGCCACCTTGGCGCCGTCGTTGTTGCCAAGCGGCTCGGTGGCCAGAACGAAACCATGAGCGCGATCGAGGCCATGACCTTGGATCACCTTCGCAACCCACTGGACGGTGCCGAAGGCGAGCACGCCGAGCCGCAGACGCGGGAGGGGCTGAGCGGCGCCCGCGGCGACGGGGATGATTCCGCCAGCCGCCGCGAGAATGTCACGGCGCAAAAAGCGCGATGAAGGCCACAAGGCAGATTTGGGCACCGACGTTCGACCCTGTCTCGTTGAGCAACGACGCCTCGAGCGCGCATCGCCTGCGACGCAGTTGTTGCCACAGTATCCTGTGCTCGCGCTTTCCTGGTTGCAAGACGCGCCTCCGTGGGAGAAAGTCCAGGTGCCCCGCGGCCCACATGGCGGTTTCGACGAAACCATCCATCCTGGCAAACGTCGCGGCCAACCAAAGCCGCCCGATTTCCGGCGGCGGACGGAGCACCTTCGCGGCCGGGCCAGGATCTGACGGACCGGCAGGACGTTCGGGCCACCGGATCGACGGCATCGCTGACCTTCGTCATTGAGGCCCACGAGGGCATTTTCCGTCGGTCCTGAATCGGCGAGGGTTCTCAGGGCGTCGCGAATGCGCGAGTCCGCCGGCATCGATTTGCCGTGGGACAACCAATGCCGAAGCGGTATTCGCCGGACCTAGGTAAACGGGTGATTGAAGCGGTTCCTGCAAGGGCTTCTCGACGTGAAGCTGCCGAACGCTATTTCAGCGTAGTTCCTGTCCGCGTAAAATCTTGCGCTGCAACGCCTCGTAAACGTCCTTGAACAGCGCACAGAACCAACGAATGACGGGATCGTTCATTCGCGAGGCGTAGCCTATCAGGGTGTTGCTCAACGGACCGTCAGGAAATGGCGGCTTCCTGACCACAAGCCCAAAGGTCGCCGCATGTCGCGCGGCGAACAAGAGTGACGTTGTGGCGACCATATCGGTCGCCGAAACTGTCGCAAGGCAGCCCATGAAGTGCGGCGTGGAAAGTCCCACACGCCGCGTGACGCCGGCCTTGGCGAGCCGAGCGTCGATATCACTCATACCATCTCCAGTGAGCGAGACGACAACGCTGTCCCATTTTGCGTAATCGGCAAGCGTCCATTTCTTCCGCGCAGCCGGGTGTCCATTGCGCATCACGAGCGCGTAGCGATCTTCGCCAACTATGGTGGAGACCGCACCCGGTGGCAGAGGCGTCTGCGTGTTGAAGAAGACCAGATCGACCGCCCCTTCCGCCAGCCGCTTGAAAGTATCATGCGTGTAACTCTCGATGGATAATTCGATTCCGGGGGCCTGCTCTCGAATACGCTTCATCAAATCGGGCGCAAGGAGGATGGAATGCCAATCACAGCCGACAAGGTGCAAGGTGCGATGGATTTTTGACGGTTCGAATGTGGGCGGGCGGTAGATCGCCTTCGCCGCGTCCAGAATTGCGGTCACTTGCGGTGCAATCTCTTCCGCACGCGATGTCAAGACGAGGCCAGAGGGGCCACGAACGAGCAGATCGTCGCCGAATATATGCCGAAGTCGTGCGAGTATATGGCTCATCGCGGGTTGGCTGAGACCGACCTCGTCAGCGGCGCGCGTGACGTGGCGTCGACGCAGCAACGCATCGAGTGCGGGCAATAGGCCTAGATCGAGCGAAGATAAATTCATATTCTGCATGGTGGTCATATAAACAATGAATTTCCTTTATGGGCCAAAACCGGGCAAATATCCAGGCCTGCGGCCGATCGTAGACCGGCGATCAGGCGGTCCGGCGCGGCGTACGCGGGAGCAACGGATGGAGGAACCGGACATGCCAGATATCCTGCATAAAGTCGGAATCAAATCGTCCTCGCCAGACGCCGTCTATCAGGCGCTCGCCACCGTTGAAGGTCTGTCCAAATGGTGGACGAGCGACACGCGGGGCGACAGCAAGGTCGGCGGTGTCATCCAGTTCCGCTTCGGCGCGGGTGGTTTCGATATGAAGGTTCTCGCGCTTCAGCCAGCCAAGCGCGTTCTCTGGCAGGTGATCGATGGACCTGAAGAGTGGCTCGGAACAGAGATCAGCTTCGACATCAAACAGAACGACGATTGGACCATCCTCCTTTTCAAACACGCAAACTGGAAGGAGCCGGTGGAGTTCATGCACCACTGCAGTACGAAGTGGGCGGTCTTCCTGCTAAGCCTCAAATCGCTTCTCGAAACGGGAAAAGGCGCACCCTGGCCAAACGAGATCAAGCTCGATAGCTGGGAATAACACGGCATCGACGAAGGGAAGGAAGCCCGCGACACGTGAGGAGT
>JASHQG010000524.1 GCA_030037665.1 Acetobacteraceae bacterium | reverse complement strand
GCCCAATGAACCCGCTGCCCAGCGTCCCAACCAGTTTCGGCACGGCATAGGCGATCTGCCCGCGCACCAGCAGTGCAGAGATCCCGGCACCGATCTGCAACATTGCCAACGTCATGATGAAGGACGGTATGCCGATCCAGGTCATGCCGAAGGCGTTCACCGCGCCCAGTGCGAAGCAGGCGGCCAACCCCAACACGATCGCCACACCGCCGGGCAGCGGCAGGTTATTGATGTTGACGCTGGCGTCCTGGGCTGTGAAGAACGCGACAACGATGCCGGTGGCATTGGCGATCGCCGCGACACTCAGGTCGATCTCAGCGCACAGGATCACGAAGGTCAGGCCGACCGCGATAATGCCGGTCACCGAGACCTGCGTCAGGATATTCCAGGCGTTGCCGATCGTCGCGAACGACGGGCTGGCGAGCGCAAAGAAGACCAACAGGAACAGCAAGGTGGCGAAGGGCGCGACGTTGCGCATCTGGGCCTGCAGCCATGCCGCCAGCCCATTACGCAACGCAGCCGAGGCTGCTTCCGCCTGTTCCGACATTCCTGCTCCTCACGCCGCCGCGAGCAAACGGTCCTTGCTCACAGCCTCGGCGGCGAATTCATGCACCACGCTGCCTTTTCGCATGACCATGATGCGATCGGCGAGCGAGAGTACCGTCTCAGGCTCGGTAGAGGCCACGACAATGCCGATGCCTTGCTGACGCAGGCCGCGCACGATTTTCGTCACGTCATCCTTGGCGCCGACATCCATGCCTCGGGTGGGTTCGCTCAACAGCAGCACGCGCGGGAGCCGCGTCAGCCAGCGGGCGAGCGCCACCTTCTGCTGATTGCCGCCCGACAAAGTGCGCAGCGGCAGATTGACGTCCGGCGGGCGGATCGCGAGTTGCTCGGCCTGGCGCTCTGCGATCGCACGCTCGGCCGCCGGGTGCACCAGCAATGCGCCGATGGAGCGGAGCATGCTGATGGTGACGTTCTTGAACACCGGCTCTTCGCCGAACAACATGCTGCGGCGGCTCTCCGGGACCAGCGCAATGCCGGCGCGGCGTGCCTGGGTCGTGGACCGCAGCCGAACCGGGCGTCCATCCACCGCCAGCTGGCCGCTGTCGGCTGGCAGTTTCCCGACCAGGCTGTGCACGAGTTCGAGCTGGCCGCTGCCCATGAAGCCGTACACGCCCAGCACTTCGCCGGCGTGAACCGTCAGTGAGACGTCGCGGAAGGCACCGGCGAGGCCGAGGCTGCTTGCTTTGAGTACGACCGGCGTCCGCGGGACCGGCGGCAGCTGACGGTCTTCCGTGTAGCTTTCCTCCAGTGCGTCATGTCCGGCGCCGATCATGTTCTCGATCAGCCACGCCTTGGAAATGTCGGTCGCTCGCGCGGTGGCAACCGCGCGGCTGTTGCGGAACACCGTGACGCGGTCGCAGATCGCCAGCACGTCGTCGAGGAAATGCGAAATGAAGATCAGGCTGTGGTCGGCATCGCGCAGGCGGCGCAGCACCGCAAACAGCCGCTCGACTTCGGGCGGTGACAGAGCTGATGTGGGCTCGTCGAGAATGATGATGCGTGCGCCCGAGAACAACACGCGCGCCACCTCGACCAGTTGCTGCAAGCCGAGCGAAAGGGCGCCCAATTTCGCACGTGGGTCGACATCGATGCCAAGGCGCGCAAGGTGCTCGCGCGCGCCACGCTGCATGGCGCGCCAGTCGATAGCGCCGAAGCGGGTGACCGGCTGAGCGCCGAGGTAGACGTTTTCCGCCACTGTCAGCGCGCGGATCGAGGACAGCTCCTGATGCACCATGCCGATGCCGGCCGCCCGAGCGTCACGGGTGGAGGCGAAGCTGCGAAGGGTCCCATCCAGGGTCAGGGTGCCTTGATAGTCGTGGTGCACACCGGCGATGATTTTCATCAATGTGGACTTGCCGGCGCCATTCTCGCCGACCAGACCGTGGATCTCGCCGCGCGTAAGCGCGAAGGAGACGTCACGCAACGCGGCGACGCCACCGAAGGATTTCGAGATATGGTTGAGCTGCAGCATGTGGAGACCGCTAACCACTCACCCGCTTACGGGCGTGGTCAAGACGCGAAGCGCCAGAGATGGGGGCGATCGGCCCGGCACGCAATATTCGGATAGTGCGTGCCGGGCCAATCTCCCTCCCCCGGCTTATATCACCTGCCGACCTCGTCTGCGCCAAGCGGGACAGGTCTCTCCATTCAGATCAGGAAATGCTGTTCCATCCACATCATGCCTGGTGCATTCGCCTGCGTGACGACGGGGCCGTCGGCAACGATGTTTTTCGGGATGCCGCCGGAGCCGGTCTTCTCCCCGGTCGTCACCGCTGCGACGCCGGCGATCAGTGCGCCGGCATGGATGCGGCACGACGGATTACGGACCGTCGCGAGCATTCGGCCATCCTGGACCGCCTCCAGCGCCGGCGGCATCGCGTCGCAGCCGCCTATCTTGATCGACGTCCGGTTGTGCGCCTTCATCACGTTGTAGGCAGCCAGCGCCATGTCGTCGTTGTGGAAATACGCCGCGTCGATCTTCGGGTACTTGGTCAGCAGTGTCTCCCAGATGCGCGCCACCTTGGTCACGTCCCAGTCGGCCGGCTGTTCGTCGAGCACTTTCACCTTGGGGTATTTCTTCACGATCGAATGGAAGCCGCGGGCGCGTCCCTGCGCGCCGGTGTGACCGAGCGCACCCTGGGTCATGATGATATTTCCCTCGCCGCCGATCGCATCGATCAGAGCCTGGGTGACCGAGGCGCCCATGAACTCATTGTCCGGGGCGATGAAACTGTGGACGTCGATCTGATCCAGTGGCGCGATCAGCGTATCCATGTCGATCACCGGAATGCCGGCGGCGATCATCTTCTTCACCGGTGCGGTCAGGGTGCCGATACCGAAGGCCTGGATGGCGGCAAAGTCCCATTTCTGCGACGCCATGTTGTCGATCGCCGCGCGCTGCTTCGTGGCAGACAGCTCCCCGTCAAACCAGGTGACGTCGACGTTGAACAGCCTGCCCCAGTATTCGGCGGCGCGCTTGCCCTGCGCGCACCAGGTGGCCTGCAACCCGGCGTTGCTGAACGCGGCCTTCAGCGGCTTCGCGGAGCGCCCGGCGGCTTCCGCCATCTCGGCGGCACGGGCGGGAGAAATACCGAAGCCGGCCACCAAGGCGGCGGTGAGTGCCGCGACGCCGGACGCCTCGATGAAGCGACGGCGATCACGCCGCGGCGCGCGCGTATCGATGTTCATTGACGTTTCCTCCTCTGTCGTTGCAGGTCGTGGCGATGGTGGGGCGGGGTTTCGCATGCGGTCAATGTGCCCGCACAAAAGATCGCACCCGACAGCGCGGATGCCTTTCGAGGGCCTGACAGGGCGGAGCCCGTGCTCGCGCAACCCCGCTGCCAACTGATCCACCGACGCCGATCCGCTCGCTGCGGCGCCCGACTCGCTTTACTCGTTGAACTGTCCCGAGCGCCATCTGACCGCTGCAGGCACACCCTCCGTCGTCGCCAGGTCGCGGAACCGCCTGCCGTGTTCGGTTGTCGTTGCATAAAGCGGGCCGACAACATCGAGCCCGGCGTAGAGCCCGCTGCGAAATCCGGCCGCGTCGGCGACGCGATTAATCGCGCGTTTCGTTGCGTACAGGGCCTCCGGTGAGATCAGCGACAGACGCTTTGCGTAATTGAGGCTCGCCGTGCGCAATTCGGCAAGCGGCGCGATGCGATTGATCATGCCGAGGTCGAGCGCGGTCTGCGCGTCGATCTGATCACCGAAATACAGCAGTTCGCGCGCTTTCTTGTAGCCGATAATCATTGGCATCACGATCGCCGGGCCGACCGACGAAAATCGCACTTCCGGCTCGCCGAAGGTCGCGTTGTCCGCGGCAATCGTCAGATCGCACAGCATGACAAGTTCGCATCCCCCGCCGAGGACATGACCTTGCACCGACGCGATCACCGGCTTCCGCATGAGCCACGGAGCCATCTCAAATTCGAGCTGCGGCTGCAGATGTGCGTGTGCCTTGGTGGGGTCGCTGCGCCAGTCGTCGTCGACAGGGTTTTTGGCGCCTATGTCATACCCGGCGCAGAAACTACGGCCCTCCGCCCGCAACAGCACGACACTCGTTGCCGGATCAGCATCCGCGCGCGCAAAGGCCTCAGTCAGGGCGTGCTGCAGCTCGTGATTGATCGCGTTGAGCTTGCTTGCGCGATTGAGCGTAAT
>JASHQG010000523.1 GCA_030037665.1 Acetobacteraceae bacterium | reverse complement strand
CCGGCCGAAGCGTCCGGGAATTGCTCGGCGCGGTTGGCGCGCAGGAAGTGCAGGTGATGGCGCCGTCATGTTCAGTGCGACGCCGCGCGAGTCGTTGACACCGCGTCGTCGCTTCCGCGGTTACACCATTGATTCAGAAAGGATCGATCGGTACTGCTCGCACGGCGACGACGCTATCGATGCGTACCAAACCCGGCCACCGAATCAGCCTTGTTGCTTTGTCCCGGTCGATGCTTTGTCGTGGATTTTGTGCGAACGTAAGACCCTGCGGTCCGCAGAAGCCAGAGCCACGCCGGCGAAGACCGCCGCCCGCGCCTTCCATGCCATCTTCCTTGCAAATCCCCTGCTGCTCCCCTAGATCAGCTCTTCACCCCTCGTTGATCCGGAGCTTTTGCGCATGGCGCGCGTTACCGTCGAAGACTGCGTCCAGAAGATTCCCAATCGCTTCGAGCTCGTGTTGCTCGCCGCCCAGCGTGCCCGCAACCTGTCGCGTGGCGAGGAACTGACCATCGACCGCGACGACGACAAGAACCCCGTCGTTGCTCTGCGCGAGATCGCCGACGAGACGATCGACCTCACCCGGATCGAGCAGGATCTGGTCAAGAGCCTGTCGCGGACACCCGAGCCGGAGCCTGCGGACGAGGAAGTGCTCGACCTCATCCCCACCGACCAGAACATCTTCGGCCTGCAGGACGTCACCGCCGAGGAAGAGGCCGCAGGCCTGCCGGCGGAAAACGAGGACATGTCCGCCGAAGACATGGAAGCGGCCATCGAGGCGGAACTCGGCGGCCGCCAGCGGTGAGCCGTCATGCCGGGCGGGCGCGAGACCAACACGCCAACGGGCCCGGTCTTCGCGCCTGACGGCGCCGCACCGGCGCTTGCCGAGGCGCCGGCCCGTCCGGATCTCGCCCGCGAGCTCGAGCTGACCGAAAAGGTCCACGCCTACGACCCGAAGGCAGACACCGGACTGATCGACGCCGCTTATGCGCTGGCCACGCAGGCGCACGGCAACCAGCGGCGCGACAACGGCGATCCCTACATCACGCATCCCGTCGCGGTCGCCGACATCCTGGCCGGCTACCGGCTCGATACCGCCTCGATCGCCACCGGCCTGCTGCACGACGTGATCGAGGACACTCCGGTCAAGCTGCCGGAGCTGCAGCAACGCTTCGGCAAGGAGATCGCCGGCCTCGTCGACGGCGTGACCAAGCTGACGCGGCTCGAACTGCAGTCGGACCGCACCAAGCAGGCGGAGAACTTCCGCAAGCTCGTCCTTGCGATGAGCAGGGATATCCGCGTGCTTCTGGTGAAGCTCGCGGACCGGTTGCACAACATGCGCACGCTGCATTTCGTGCACGATCCCGACCGCCGTCGCCGCATCGCCCGCGAGACGATGGAGATCTACGCGCCGCTCGCCGAGCGCATCGGCATGGACGCGGTGAAGACCGAGATGCAGGACCTGGCCTTCAAGGAGCTGGAGCCCGAGGCCTTCGCCACCATTCAGGCGCGCCTGAACTTCCTGCGCGGTCAGGGCGCTGACGTGATCGAGGAAGTCTGCAAGGACCTGCGCCGCGTCTGTTCCGAGTTCGGCGTGCAGGTGATCGAAGTGGCGGGGCGGGAAAAATCACCCTACTCGATCTGGGAGAAGATGCACCGCCGCAACGTGGCGTTCGAGCAACTCTCCGACATCATGGCCTTTCGGATTATCGTGCCGACGCGCGAGGCCTGTTACATGGCACTTGGCGCCGTGCACGCTGCCTATCCGGTCATTGCCGGACGGTTCAAGGACTACATCTCGACGCCAAAATCCAACGGCTACCAGTCGCTGCACACCGGTGTCACGCTGCGCGAGCCGCGCAATCAGAAGATCGAGCTGCAGATCCGCACCGCGGAAATGAACGACGTGGCGGAGAACGGCGTCGCCTCGCACTGGCTGTACAAGACCCAGGACGCCGCGGTCGATGGTCACGAAGTCAAAAAGTTCCGCTGGGTCCAGGATCTGCTCGACATCCTGGAAAACTCCGCGGCGGCGGATGAATTCCTGGAGAACACCAAGCTCGAACTCTACGACGACCAGGTGTTCTGCTTCACGCCGAAGGGTCTCCTGGTGCAGCTGCCGCGCGGTGCAACGCCGGTCGATTTTGCCTACTCCGTGCACAGCCAGGTCGGCGATGCCTGCGTCGGTGCCAAGGTGAACGGCCGCCTAATGCCGCTGCGCTATCAACTGCAGAACGGCGATCAGGTCGAGATCATGACCGCGCGCGGCGGCACGCCGTCGCCGCAGTGGGAGCGCTTCGTCGTCACCGGCAAGGCGCGCGCCCGGATCCGTCGCTTCATTCACGCGCAGCAGCGCGAGGAACACCTGAACAACGGCCGCGCGGAACTGACGAAGGCGTTCCGCCAGGCCGGTGTCGATGGCTCAGAAAAGGCGCTGGAGCCGGCGCTGAAAGCGCTGAAATTCGCCTCGCTCGCCGATCTGCAGATCGCCGTCGGCAACGGCAACCTGAGCGCGCGCGACGTGGTGAACGCGGCTTATCCCGAGCTGCGCCAGGCACCGCGGATGCCGCGGATGATGCCGATGTTGCCGTCACGTGCGGCGCGCGGAACGGCAGCGCGGCCCGACGCCGGCATGACCATCACCGGGCTGGTGCCGGGCATGGCGTACCATTTCGCGGGCTGCTGCCATCCGGTGCCAGGCGACGAGATCGTTGGCATCATCGCCACCGGCAAGGGCGTCACGATCCACGCGCGGGAATGCCAGACGCTGGAGGGCTTCGCCGCCACCCCGGAGCGCTTCATCGACGTGGACTGGAATTACGAGACGCTGGCGAAGGTCCCGCACGACGCAAAGCATCCCGGCCATACGGCGCGGCTCAGCGTGATCTCAGGCAACGATGACTCGACGCTGGCGAACCTGACCAATGCGATCGCCAAACAGGACGGCGCCATCGTCAACCTCAAGATCGTCAGCCGGCACGAGGGCTTCATGGAGTCGCTGGTTGACGTTGAGGTACGCGATGTGACGCACCTCTCCAGGGTGATCGCCGGCCTGCGCGGGGCCAGCGGAATCAAGGGCGTCGAACGCGCCAAAGCGTAGGACGACCCGGCGCCGGCCTGTCCGTATGCTCCGATAACTCTCGGTCTTGATTACCCGTTGAGCGTCGGCCTTGCTGACCAGCGGACGAACATCGCTCGGTCGGAGAGACATTCATTCCTGGACGCCGGCCGCTCTTGCAAGACCCCGCATCATATTGGGAGTCGACCAGCTGGTCACGCCTGTTCCAGCGAAGTCGCGATCGGTGGTCCAGACATCCGCCTCAACGCAGCGCGAGCGCCAGCACATGAGCATCCTTGATCGACCCACTCCGGCTTGCGACCCAATCCCTCAACACCAACGCGCTCTCAGCCAACATGGGAGTCAGCACAGCCACCGGCACGACCGTCATCTCGGCGAGCAATCCATCGATGATCGCGAGCATCTCGGGGCGTCTCGAACCGAGTTCAATGAGCCAGCGCACGTCGTGGACGACGCGATCCGTCGTGGCGAGCGTCGCTGATCGCCCCGCCTCCAACAGCGCGCCGGAGCTTCTGCCCTGCGCGGCCGCGACCGGAGCCGCGGCATCGACCACCAGCGTTGACGCCGGAGGCCGCTTGCCTTAGCCGCGGTCGGTCATGAGCGCTTGCACCGCCTCGATCGACCAGTCGACCGGGTCAACGTTACCAAACGGAGCCAGCGCAGCGTCGTCCCCTGCCGGTTTCCGCCCCTTCGCAAGCGCTTCGGCGCGCGCCAATACGGCAGCGAGGCGATCGGGATCGGCGGTCTTAAGAGGCACGAGCAGCGCGACCGTACGATCGCCGGATTTCACCGGGGTAGGTCCCGACAACGCGCCGATCGTTTCCCCCGAGATCTTCTGCAAGTCGCGGATGCTTAGTTGTGTCATACGCCTTACTTACGTCCGCACGTAGGAGAATGCACGCCGCTCAATGCGTACTCACGGCCTTTCCGCTCCGCCCCGCCGGGTCCCGCGGATCCCGGGCAGGACGTCTACGATACTCGACGCCCTCTTGGGGCCATGCGGGCCGTCGCGGCTGCGGAACAGCAACCCGGCCCTAACCGTTAACCGAGGGGAGATCGCGAGCAATGGCAACCAAGACCCTAGCGGCCGCAATATTGGCGACAGTGATTTCGGTCCCGGTGGCGTCGCCTCGTGCACAAGAACCAGCAGAATGCCCCCAAGGATATACCTTGCATCCGCGCCTTAATCTCTGCGTGGCGCAACCAACCTGTCCGCCGGGTTCTACCTTGCATCCGCGCCTCCACGTGTGCGTTACGGCGCCAACCTGCCCTTCGGGATATACTTGGCACCCGCGGCTCCACCGCTGCGTCAATGCTTGATCTCTGTGATTCGGGCCAGGCGGCGCGACACGGGCACGAGGGTGATGGTCTATCGGCAGCCCGCGTCGTGTCACCATGAGCGCGCCCGGTCATGAATCCGCACGGCACTTCCACGGC
>JASHQG010000522.1 GCA_030037665.1 Acetobacteraceae bacterium | reverse complement strand
TTCGGTCCGACCGGCTTGAACTGAGCACTCACTGGCCCGTCGGGCCGCCTGACACGCCCGATACAACAAAGCCCGAGTGTTAGATCGCTCGATCATTACCGCCTGGATCGTTTTGTTGATTAACACTCAAGTGCATTTGCCCCAGCTGGTTCCGTGTAGCTGCCCCCTGGCCGGGCGGAAGATTGTTGTTGATCCTGGTCAGGGAATCTGCCAGGCAGTCGGTGACAAACTGCTGCTGCAGCGGGTGACTGTGAGCCGGTAAATTCCGTTTATAATTCTGCTGGTAGTTGGTCTGGGCAAAGGTAATAGTCGTTGAACACCAAGGCATCGCTTCCCGCCGACCGATTGTTTCGACTGATCGATATACTCCAGACTGGACGCGAGTGTGGCCGATCGCACATTCGACGCCCGATTGGTAACCGCCATTCGCCGCGACGTTTCCCCTTGGCGCGACACTGTCTCGCCCCCGCCTCATCATCGACGGTTACTGCAAACTCAACCACGGCCAGGGTAAACGACGAGGGGATCAAGGTCTTTCGTTCAAACCCTTAATTCTCCTAGAATTTCAACCGAGCAGCACACTCATGGGACGCGGGGCCTGCCTGTGCTGAGGCCCTCACGTATTCGCGCGGCGAGGACGGGTGCCGCGGGCCACCGCGGCCAGTCGAAACGGCAATTCCCAGCGGCCGGCCTTCGTGCGCGGTTTGATGTGGATCAAGGGTAACTTGCGCTCTGCCCGGCAGCATGCTCTCGGCTGATCGATCTACATCACACGAGGGCGACCTATGAAAATCGCAGTCGGTGGCGACCATGCCGGCTTTCCATTGAAGGCCACCGTTATTGCCGTGTGCCGGGACCTGGGGCACGAGGTTACCGACCACGGATGCTACGACGAAACGCCGGTCGATTTCCCCGATATCACCCGTCAGGTGTGTGCCGACGTTCGGGCAGGAAAGGCCGATCGCGCCATTCTGGTGTGCGGCACCGGCGTCGGCGCTTCAATTGCCGCCAACAAGATCCCCGGTATCCGCGCCTCGATCGTACATGACGGGCACATTGCCCATCAATGCGTCGAACACGACGACGTCAACGTCATGTGCATCGGCGCCAAGATCGTCGGATCATGGCTCGCGGCGGACCTGGTGAAGGGCTACCTCGCCGCCACCTTCAGCACCGATGAGGACTGCCGCCGCCGCGTCGCCAAGCTGGCCGCGCTGGAACGCGCCTACAGCAACCAGGCAGCAGAATAGACAGAGCCGTCATGCGATCAGACGCGATCCCGCAGCAGCGATGGATTCGTATCATCCCCGCTGCCTTCCTGATGTACACCATCGCCTTCATGGACCGGAACAACATCGCGTTCGGGTTCTTCGGCATGCAGAAGGACCTGCAGATCGGCGCGACAGCCTCTGGCATTGCGGGCGGTATCTTCTTTTTCGGCTATTTGTTCCTGCAGGTTCCCGGCAGCCTTCTGGCCGAACGATGGAGCGCCAAGCGCTTCATTACCGTTGCGCTGCTGGTGTGGGGGCTCACGTCGATGGCCACCGGCATGGTGCAGAACCTGATGCAGCTTCTGATCGTGCGGTTCGTGCTGGGCTTCGTCGAGGGCGGCGTGTCGCCCGCAACCATGATCCTGCTCACGAAGTGGTTCCCGCTCAATGAGCGGTCGCGCGCCAATGCGCTATGGTATCTGTGCATCCCGGCCGCCTCGATCGTGGTGGGTCCGCTGTCCGGCTGGATCCTCACCTACCATGACTGGCGCACTTTGTTTGTGCTGCAAGGCCTCCCGGCTGTGGTCTGGGCCGCGGTCTGGTGGTGGCTGATCGAGGATACGCCGCACGACGCGAAATGGATCTCTCAGGCCGAACGCGACTATCTCGAAACCAACTTGGCTGCGGAGCAGAAGATCATAGCGGCAGAGGTGCCCACCGTGCGCGCGGTATTGCGCAACAGGAACGTGATCCTTCTGCTGTTGCTGTTCTGCTTCCTGCAAGTGGGGTTCTACGGCTACGGGCTATGGCTTCCCACCATTGTGAAAGCGTTATCGCACGCGAGCATCATGCAGGTCGGCTGGATCACCGCGGTCCCGTGGCTCTGCGCGATGGTCGGCTCGCTGCTGATTTCCGCGCGCGCCGATCGCACACGCGATTACAAGACGCATATCGGTGTTCCCATTCTGCTGGCCGCATTGTTCCTGACGCTCTCCGTGGTGGCCGGCCCGGGCCATCCGGTGCTGGCGATCGCGGCGCTCAGCCTTTGCCTTGGGTTCATGTATTGCTACGCGGTTTACTGGGCAGCGTTGAGCGCCTTCATTGCCGCGGACGTGCTGGCGGTGGCGATGGGGACGATCAATGCGATCGGCAATCTCGGCGGGTTCTTCGGACCGTTCATTGTGGGCTATCTGATCCAGCACACCGGCACCCCGGTGGTGGGGGAGGCTTTCCTGATCGCCTGCCTGGTGATTTCTGGCCTCTTTGCATTGCAATTGCGCAATCGGGAGACGCCGCTTCCGCGCCTGGCTGCGGGGAGGCGTCCCGCTGCTGCCGAGTGATGTGCGCCAGGTTGTGCTGGCCGCGGACCGGGCGCGACGTGGAACGGTTCAAGCGCGATGGTCCTGCAAGCGTTCCTCGGAAAAACACAGGATCAATCGAGGCCCGCGGCTTGATCACAAGAACCCGACCGAGATCCAGGGCACCGACGCGCCAACCGTGCCGATGTGCACCAGGGGCAACGCGCTGGCGGCAGCACCGAGCTTTAATGCGCGGCGCCGAGAGATCTTCTTGGACGTGGTCATTGTGGTCTCATTTCCCCTTGGGTAGCGCGATATCGACGGTCGATGTAGCCGCCGGCTGTTCAGGTGTACGACCAGGATTGTTCGGCTCAGCCTTCGGGCTTTTCGGATATCACTGTGCCCGTCTCCGGATCCGCGCGGAACTTTACGATCCTGCCATCGTGGACGGCTCTTCCTTCCCAACGGCCATCGTCTGCCTTAAGGCCCGTGATGTACGAATAACCGGCTGCCGAGAGCTTCTGGGTGACTTGGTCTTTCCCCATCCAGTTCTGGCCGGGTTGTTCGTCAGCCAGGGTGACGTTCGTCACTCCCAGAACAATAACAGAAGCGAGCAGCAAAACTGGCACGTTTGACATCGGCTTCCTCCATGTTGAACGCACCGAGCCTCAAGGCACGTTACCTTGTTCTGGAATGGTCGACACAAAACCGAACCTTGGGGCACGGAGAGCGCCAGCCGGATGTGCGCCCGACACAGCTACTCGGGCACCTCACCAGGCGGCAGCGACCAGAACTTGATCGGTTCACAGAACCCATTGCGAGGCTAAAGCTCCACCCCGCGCGTATTCACTGGGAATTGGTAAAGCGAGGCTGTTGCGGCGATATAAAGCACGCTATTCTGATGCCACAGCCCGCCAAAGCACAGGTTCCCGGCAATCTCCGGCAGCACGATGCGGCCCAGCGGCTCACCCCGCGGCGAGTAGACGCTGACGCCGTTGAAATTCGGGTCGTCAGCCCAACCTCCGGCCGACCAGATGTTGCCGTCCATGTCCGCGCGGATGTCGTCCGATATGCCGCCGTTCTTGAAGTGGTGAAAAATGCGGTCGTTGATCAATTTGTTGTCGGGCCCAACATCGAACGCGCGGATCATCGAGGTCTTGCCCGTGTCAGTAATGTACATAGTTTTCAGGTCGGGCGAGAAACACAGTCCGTTCGGCTCATCGAACCCGTCTGCCGCCACGCGGATGCGCCCGTTATGCGGATCGACCATGTAGACCTGCCGTGGTAATTCTTCTACCCCACGAATGCCCTGGATATCACCCTCGATGCCGTACGTGGGATCGGTGAACCAAATCGTGCCGTCATCGCGCTTCACCACCACGCCGTTGGGCCCATTGAGCCGCTTGCCCTGGTAGCTGTCCGCCAGCACGGTGATGTCGCCGCCGTATTCGGTACGAGTGACGCGACGCAGCCGCTGCTCGCAGCTGAGTAGCCGCCCCTGCCAATCGCGAGTATTGCCGTTGGCGTTGTTGGACGGCTCGCGGAAGATCGTCGTCGCGTCGGTAAGCTCGTCGTACCGTAGCAAGCGATTGTTCGGAATGTCCGAGAAGATCACGCAGTGCATATCGCCGAAATACACCGGTCCTTCGGTGAAGGCGGCGCCCGTGTACACACGCCGGCACGGCCCGATGCCGGAGAGGTACTTCTTGAAGCGTGGATCGAACGCCTCCATAGTCGGGTCCGGGTAGACAACGATGGGCTCGTCCCAGTTGCGCGGCCGCGGTGTAGTACCGGCCGGGTCGGGAAGATCAGGACTGAGCGGCTGCGCGTCCGCCGAGCCAATCACGCTGGCGCCCGTCGCAGTAACCGCTGCCGTATGTAGAAAGCGACGCCTCCCTAGCATTGTTTTCTCCTGACGTTTCGTTATTCTGAACTTTCGATTGACCGAAAGCTGGCGCGATTTTGTTCAGTTGCCTGCCAACATCCCGCGGAGGGCCGCCCAGTTCACCACAGGAGCCCGTCCGAAGGTTATCCATGATGCTCA
>JASHQG010000521.1 GCA_030037665.1 Acetobacteraceae bacterium | reverse complement strand
ATGAACGCCGCGATCGCCGCGAAAGCCGCCGCGATCGCCGTGCCGATTGTTGATCCGCACGCGTTCGACGCGCCGGTGCAGCGCGCGCTGGATGCCGGCATTCCGGTGTTCTCCTACAACGCCGATGCGCCGGCCGACAGCGCCAACAAACGTCTCGCCTATATTGGGCAGGATCTTTATCAATCTGGCTATCAGATGGGCGAGCACATCGCGTCAATGGTCGATTCCGGACTAGTCGCCCTGTTCATCGCCACCCCGGGCCAGCTCAACATTCAGCCGCGCCTCGACGGGGCGGTCGCGGCAATCAAGAAGTCAGGAAAGAATATCCAAACTGAGCAGATCGCGACCAGTGCGACGGTGAACGAAGAGTTGGGCAAGATCAAAGCCTACTATCTCGGTCATCAGGACCTGAAAGGCATGTTCGCGGTGGACGCCGGCAGCACACAGGGTGTCGGCGAGGTCATGCAGCAATTCAAGCTCGCGTCGAAGGGCGTACACGCCGGCGGTTACGACCTGCTGCCACGCACGCTGCAGCTCATCCATTCCGGCGATCTTGACTTCACCATCGACCAGCAGGCGTACCTGCAAGGCTTCTACACGGCGATGGAAATGTTCATGTATCTGGCGTCGGGCGGATTGACCGGGCCCGCGGACATCAACACGGGGTTGAAGTTCGTGACCAAGTCAAACGTCGGACCATACCTGTCCACCAAGACACGGTACGAAGGCAGCTCCAGCGCCAAACAGATCGTGCAACGCTCCGGGCCGATCAAGTCATAGCGCCATGCGATGGAACAGGATCCCGGCCGGGTTTGACCCGGCCCTCTGTGCAAGACCCATTCGACAGACGGGTTCACCGAACGGCGGCTGCTGCGACCATGGCCGGGTCAAGCACGGGCATCTCAGGACAGGCCGCGCCGGTCGGGTCGCCGGCCTTCCATGACCGCAAAATCCAGGCGTGTGCTCGACGCCTTCGCACGTTGGCAGGAAGCGAGCATCCTGGTCGTCGCTCTTCTGCTGATCGCCTGGTTCCAGAACGCCAACCGCGACTTCCTGCTCACCAGCGCGAGCCTGGAGAACCTGTCGCAGTTCGTTGCGCCGACCGCGATCATCGCTTGCGGCGAGATCATGCTGATGATCGGCGGCGAGATCGATCTGTCCGCCGGCATGGTCTTCGCGTTGGCACCGTTCGTCATGTATTTTGCCTATGCTGCCGGCATTCCGCTGATCCCTTCTCTGATCCTCGGGATCGCCGCCGCCGGTCTCGTCGGCCTGGTCAATGGGGTCATCACGCTCATCCTCGGAATCCCATCGTTCGTTACCACGCTCGGCACGCTGTTTCTGGTGAACGGGTTGACGCTCACCATCTCTCATGGAACGCCGGTGACACCACCCGGCAGCCCAGCTTTTGCGCAGGTCATGGGAGCCTGGGGCTACAGCGAAATCCTCTGGGCACTCCTTGTTGTTGTCGTGCTGCACATTGTGCTGCGCCACACGCGCTGGGGCTTGCACACCATCGCTTCCGGCGCAAATGAAACAGGCGCACGAGAGGCCGGCATCCGCGTCACCCGCATCAAGATCGGCAACTTCATCATCGTCGGCGTACTGTCCGGCTTCACCGGCTGTCTTGAGGCGTTCCGCATCGGCTCGATCGATCCGCAGGCAGGCGGCAATCAGATCATGTTCCTCGCCATCGCTGCCGGCGTGATCGGCGGAACGCCACTGGCCGGAGGTTCCGGCACCATCATTGGGGGACTGATCGGCGCGGTGGTGCTAGGTGTGCTCAACGACGGCTTCACCCTGATCGGGATAAACGCCTTCGTATTCAATATCATTCTCGGCGGGGCCATTCTCGCGGCTATGCTCTTCAACGTCTACCTCACGCGGCTCGCGCGCCAAGGCAGCCGGCGATGACGGAGGCATTGCGTGCCGAAAACCTGACCAAGCGCTTCGGCGCCGTCACCGCGCTCGACGGCGTGTCCTTGGCACTACGACAGGGCGAAATCCTCGGTATCCTCGGCGACAATGGTGCCGGCAAATCCACGCTGATCAAAATCCTTACCGGCTACGAGACACCCACCACCGGCCGGTTGTTCGTCGACGGACTTGAGGTGTCGCTGCATTCGGTGGACCACGCCCGATCACTCGGCATTGAGTGCGTCTATCAGGACCTCGCACTGGCCAATTCACTCAGTGTCTATCACAACATGTTCCTGAACCGTGAAATCCTCTACGCGGGCCCCCTGCGATTGCTCAACCACCGGGCGATGCGACGGCGTGCTGCCGAGACGCTGGCGAGCATGGGTGTCAATATTCCGTCCGTCGATGTGCCTGTCGAACGTCTATCCGGTGGCCAGCGCCAGGCGATCGCCGTCGCGCGCGCGGTCAGCACCGACGCGCGCATTCTGCTGCTCGACGAACCGCTCGCCGCGATGGGGGCCCGCGAAGCTGCGCTGATCATTGACCTGCTGCTTCGCTTGAAAAAGGAAGGCCGGCATTCAATCGCCATGATCATGCATAATTATGCCCAGACCCTGGACATCGCCGACCACATCGTGCTGATGCAGCACGGTCGTGTGACCTATGAGAAAGCCGCCGCCGCGACGTCTGTTGAGGAGCTGATGGACATCGTGCGTCGTGAGTACCGCGCCACACGGAACGGATGACAAGTCGATATGCAAGACACGCTGCGCCTCGCAATGACAGAGGCGCGACGGCCCCGAGTCGTCGTCAACGCAGCAGGTGCGGCCACAGTCCGGTCAGGCCGATGACGATCAGGTAAATTGCCACAATGATATTCAGCAGGCGCGGAATCGCCAGAATCAGGATCCCGGCGATCAGGGCAATCAACGGCTGCAGTTCGACAACGTTGATGGTCAGCATCGGGCAGACTCCATGGTTCCGGCGTGGATACTATGGCGCGCCGTCGGTGGCACAACAGATGACGGAATAGGCGCGATGCCGCGCGCGCGCCATGGTCGTGGTCATACACGGGAGGGAAGACATGATCTGCGACGTTCACGCCCACTACATTCCGAAAAAATTCAAAGACTTCATGGGCGATCGCTTCGGCCCCGCGATCGGCGTGCCGAGGCCGACCGGCATTGCGCGCCATCCGGTCTCGGATTCTGCCGCCGACATCCAGGGCCGGCTGGAGCTGATGGATGCTGCAGGCGTGGAAAAACAGATCCTCTCTCCGCATCGCCAGCCCTATCTGGCGGACGAGGCGGAATGCGCGAAGGCGCTGCATCTGCTGAACGACGGCTATGCTGAACTGGCGCATCGTTATCCTGACCGCATCGCATCCTACGTGATGCTGCCCCTGCCGCACATCGATGCTTCGTTGCAGGAGATGGACCGGGGCTTCAGTCAGCTCGGATGCGTCGGCGTCAATATGAACATCTCCTGTCTTGGACGCTCGGTCGCGGAACCGGAATTCGAACCAATCTATGCCGAGCTCAACCGCCGCGGCGCCATTCTGTTCGTACATCCGTCGGTCACGGGCGTGTGCTCCCCGGTGATCAACGATTGGGGATTCCGTGCGTCAATCGGCAATTCCGTGGAAGACGCGATGTTCGTCGCGCACATGATCGCCAGGCAGATTCCATATCGCTACCCAAATATCCGATTCATCGTGCCGCATCTCGGCGGACCGATCCCCATGCTGCTGAACCGGCTGGACACGCAAGGCATCCGGGATCTGGGCGGATTGCCGGAATTGCCGAGCGTGACAGCCCGGAAGTTTTGGTACGACACGGTGTGCTACGGCTCAAAGGCTGCACTGACCTGCGCATGCGAGGCGTTCAACGCCGATAGGCTGGTCACTGGCAGCGACTATCCGGTGCTGCAGGACTGGGAGGAGTATCGCGAGACATTTGCCTATATCGGCAGGATCGGGCTGCCGGGCGATGTTGCGAACCGCATTCTTCATCATAACGCTCAGGAGCTGTTCGGCTTTGCCCACTAACCTCGCCCGGGACGTGCAAACCGTCGAGATGCCGTGGCGTCGAGGGTAGCGGCCGCAGCGCACAACCCTTGCTTGCGTCGCGCTCCTCACCCGCGTCGCTTCGCTCCGCCACGTCCTGCCACCTGGTGCGCGCGCGGTTTGTGGCTACTTCTCGGTTTCCGTCAGCCCGGCAACAAACCACCTCTGCATGAGCACCACCACCACCACCGGTGGCAGCAGTGCCAGAACCGCCGTTGCCATGACCGCGGACCAGTCCGTTTCTGTCTCCACACCGATCATCCGCACGATTCCGACCACGATCGTGTCCATCGACGGACTTGTCGCGACCAGCAGCGGCCATAGATACTGGTTCCAGCCGTATACGAACAGGATGACGAACAGCGCGGCAATATTCGCCGCGGACACGGGCAGCACGATATCCCACAGGAAACGCAGCGGGCCGGCGCCATCCATTCGCGCCGCTTCCACCAACTCGTCCGGGATAGCGACGAACACCTGACGGAACAGCAGCGTCGCCGTGGCCGAGGCGATCAGCGGGACCGTCAGGCCGGTGAATGTGTTGATCAGGCCGAATTCCGCCATTACCTGATAGGTCGGTATGATCCGCACCTCAACCGGCAGCATCAGCGTGATGAAGATCAGCCAGAACGCGACGCGGCGGAACGGGAAGCGGAAGAACACCACGGCGTATGCCGACAATATGGAGATGGCAATCTTTCCGACCGCGATTGCCAGCGCCATGCCAAACGAGATCATCAGCATGTGCGCCACGTCGCCTGAGAGGACACGGGCGTATTCGCTGAAGCCGCTCCACCGCGGCAGCAGCGACACCTCGCCGCGGGTAATCGCCCCGGTATCCTGCGTCGACGCCGCGAACACGAGCCACAACGGCAAGGCAAACAGCGCCACTCCCAGGCAGAGCACGAGATGCGGGATCCAGTCGGTCCGCCGTTTCATGTCGGCTGGCGCCCGCCGAGAAAGCCGAACTGGATCATCGTCAGTAGGATGACTCCGGCCATCAGTACCACCGACTGCGCGGATGACGATCCGATATCCAGATTCACGATGCCGTCGCGATAGACCTTCACCACCAGCGTTTCGGTGGACGAACCCGGACCACCCTGGGTGAGCGCCTGGATCGTGCCGAATGTGTCGAAAGCGGCGTACACCACGTTGACCACGATCAGAAAGAACGTGGTCGGCGCCAACAGAGGGAACACGACGGTGCGGAAGCGGTGCCATCCCTTGGCGCCGTCCATGCGCGCGGCCTCGATGATCGAATGCGGGATCGATTGCAGCCCGGCCAGGAAGAAAATAAAATTGTAGCTCACCTGTTTCCATGCGCTGGCGAGGATTATCACCAAGAGCGCCTGGCCACCGTTGATATGGTAATCCCAGTTGACGCCGTGGTGGTTCAGCCACACGCCGAGCAGGCCGATTTGCGGCTGCAGCAGCAGAATCCACAGCACCGCCGCCACCGCCGGCGCCACGGCGTAAGGCCAGATCAGCAGCGTGCGGTAGATACTGCGACCCCGGATTTCCAGGTCGGCGAAGACCGCCAGGAACAGCGCGACTGCCATCGACAGTGCGGTGACTGCCGCCATGAAGATCAGGGTGCGGTAGATCGATTCACGGTACCGCGGGTCGGAAAACAGATCGGCGAAGTTCGCCAGGCCAACGAAGCGCGCGTGCAAGCCGAAGGCATCGGTACGCGTCACGCTCATCTCAATCGCCTGCCCCGCCGGCCACAGAAAGAAGAAGAAGGTGACGGCAAGCTGCGGCAGAACCAGGAGCGCCGGCAGCAGCCGGTGCCCGAAGATGGTCCGCCGCTCCATCAGCCGTTCACGGACTTCTGGAACTCGCGCAACACCTTGTTGCCCCGCTCGGTCGCGTTGTTCATCGCCTGCTTGGCGTCCTGCTGGCCTTGAAGCGCCTTTTCCAGCTCTTCGTAGATGATGACGCGAATCTCCGGCAGATTGCCCAGACGAACGCCACGCGACAACGCGGTCACCTTGCCGCGATTGAGCTGCTTGATGGGCACGTCGGCGCCGGCGCCTTCGGGCTTCTGATAATAGCCCTGCTTCCTCGTCAGCTCGTAACCGGCCGTGGTTACCGGGATATACCCGGTATTCTGGCCCCACAGCATATCTTGTTCGGGGGTGCCGATGAACTTCATGAACGTCGCAACCGCCTTGTATTCCGCCGCGGTTCGGCCTTTCGCCGTCATGGACCACAGTGCCGCGCCGCCGATGATGGAATTGATCGGCTTCGCGATGATCGATGGGTCGTAGGGCAGCATCGCCTCTCCCCACTTGAACCTGGCACTACGCAGGATGTTGCCACGTCCGGCCGAGGAGTCGAAGCACACCGCGGCCTGGCCTGAATAGAATACCGCCGAAGGTGTTGAATCACGTCCGGTGTATTTGAACGTGCCTTCCTTTGCCATCGCCAGGAAGCGGGCGGTCTGTCTGATCATCGGCGGCGTGTCCAGCTGCAGCACCGCACCCAGTCCATTGAAGCCGTTCGCTTCGGTGGCAAACGGAATGTTGTGGATCGCCGCGTATTGCTCGTACTGCACCCACGTGAACCAGGCCGAGGTCATCGGCATGGTCACGCTGCCCATCGCCCGCTGGTCGACCGGCTTGCCGTCGTCGGCATCGAGCTTCGCCTTGATTTCGCGCAGTGCGACCCGGAGCGCGTCCCAGGTCTCCGGCGGCTTTTCCGGATGCAGCCCGGCGGCCGAGAAAGCGTCCTTGTTGTACCACATGACCGCGGTCGAGGAGTTGAACGGCATCGCTGCCAGCCTGCCGTCCGCCAGGCTGTAATAGTCGCGCACCGACGTGATGTACGCGTCCGGATCCAGCGCGACCCCGGTCTCCTGGATCAATTGCCAGACCTGCTTGGTCGCCGGGCCGGCCTGCAGCATCGATCCGGTGCCAACGTCGAAAATCTGGGCAATATGCGGAGCCTTGTTGGCGCGCCAAGCGGCGATCGTTTCGGTCATTACCTCCGGGTAGGTGCCCTTCTGAATCGCCTCGACCTCGATCTCCGATTGGCTGGCGTTGAAGGTCTTGACGATGCGATCGACCTGATCCCCCAGCGCGCCGGTCATCGCATGCCACCAGGTGATTTTCGTCTTCGTGCTCTGGGCCTGGGCGGCGAGCCGCGGCAGCGACGCGGTCGCGGCCAACGCAGCCGTGCCGGTGAGCAAGGTGCGGCGTTGCATGGACGGTCTCTCCTTAGTGTGATCCGGGCCCGCGGCCTAGCGGCACCGGGTTGCAGTCCTATTACGCTAAGGTGACGGTTGGATGAAGGGCGACGGTCCCGTGTCATTCAGCACCGACCGTCGCGATACCAGGAACTCCTCCACTGCGTTGGCCAGCTTGTCGCATTCTGCGTCACCGATCGGCAGCGACAGTGCCATCATGCCACGGCGTGCCAGCCAGATGCCGTGCGCCAGCATGTCGAAGAAGAACAACTCCTTTAGCTTCGCATCTCCCTTCGCAGCATCGGTCGGAGAACGCACCGCCTCACGCATTGCGTGCACCGCCATCATCGAGCCGATTCCGGTAAACTGCAGCGGCACATCGGCTGCGCGGCAGAGCGCGTTCAACCGCTGCCGCAGCGCCTCGCCACGTGCGTTGAGCGCCACCGCAGCGTCCGGCGTGTAGACCTCGGTCAGGCCGGTCAGGCCCGCCGACATTGTTAGCACGTTGTTGTTGAACGTTCCCGCGTGCGGCAGCGCGTCCGGCCGGCGCGGGTCGAACAGCTCCAATATGTCGGCGCGGCCGCCAAAGGCACCGAACGACATGCCGCCACCGATATACTTGCCAAACGTCGTCAGATCGGGGTTCACGCCGTGGATCGCCTGCAACCCGCCAGGCGCCAGCCGTGACGTCATGACTTCGTCCAGAATCAAGAGCGCACCAACCCGCGTGCACGCATCACGCAATGCATGCAGGAACTCAGGGTCAGCGGCGATGCAGCCGCCACTGCCAAGCATCGGCTCCAGGATCACTGCCGCAAGTGAGTCGCGGTTCCGCTCAATCAGCGCGAGCGCGCGTTCCGTGTCGTTGTATGGCGCCAGGACAAACGGGAACGGTGCATTCACCGGCGACCCGCCGCCGGCGAAGGTGAACACTGCACCGTGGTAGGCGCCCTCGAACGCCAGAATTTTCGGCCGCTTGGTGAACACACGGGCAAGCGTGATTGCCAGCAGGTTCGCCTCGGTCCCGGAGTTAGTGAATCGCACGCGCTCCAATCCGAACCGGTCGCACGCCGCGCGGGCGAATTTCGCCTCGATCATGTTGTGCGCGCCCATGCTGATGCCGCCGTCCAAGGCACGGTCGATCGCAGCGCGGATCACTGGGTGCGAATGTCCATACAACCCAGCGGTATATTCGCCGAGAAAATCCACGTATTCCGCACCGTCGGCGTCCCAGAGCCGGCAGCCTTCGGCGCGCGCCATGGCCAGCGGAAATGGTGGGTAGAACAACACCGTTCGCGTGTTACCACCCGGCATCACCGCGGTTGCCTCGACGTAGCGCGCAAGACTGTTCGGATTGCGCGCCACGTAGGCCTCCTTGGCTTCGGCCAGGGCCGCGTCGATATGGACGTTGCGCAGAACGGCGTCGCTCATCCGCATGGCTCCCGCTGAGCTTATTCGCTGGCGGATTTTTCGCGCCGCGAGCATGCTAACGCAATCGGCCGCGAGCGCCGCCTTCTTCCGGAAGTGAGCATTCTCTCCTGAGCCGTCATGGATAATTATGCCGGTATCCGCATCGCGGTATATCAGGCCAAGCCTTGGAGACGCATTGATGACTGAGCCGACGCTATCCGGCCGCCGCGTGCTGATTGTCGAGGACGACGAGACGATCTCCGCATTGATGGAGACAACCCTCGAGGAGGCACAGTGCACGGTTGTCGGCCCCTGCCGCAACGTCGCGAGCGCGCTGACCGCAGCGGAAAATGAAACGTTCGACGTGGCGGTGCTCGACATCAACCTCGCTGGCGAGATGGTGTTTCCGGTGGCCGAAGCCCTGGATGCGCGGGGTATCCCGTTCATGCTGCTGTCCGGCTACGGTGACACCGCAGTACCGGCCGATCGGCCTGACTGGCCGGTCTGCGCCAAGCCCTTCAAACTGGACGAGCTGCTGCAGCGGCTTGGGTGGCTGGTCGAGCAGCGGACGCCCCGCCGCGGGTGAGGACGCGGCTACCATGAACCGGTTTCAATCAATAAGTAAGCTGGACTTTTGAACCCGGTATGTTAAGACGCGGGCATGCCCGCCATCGGCCCGATCACGCGCCGCCTTCTGCTCGGCCGCCTCGCGTCCGGAAGCGGGATCGTCGGTACGTTTCTGCTCCCGCCCGCCCTGCACGAAGCCATGGCCGCCGCGGCGCCGCGCGCCAAGCGTGCCCTGGGGCGCCGTCACGCCCCATCTGCCGCGAAGCACCCCACCCCGCTGGTCATGCTGGACCCCGGCCACGGCGGCAAGGACCCGGGCGCGATCGGCATTTCCGGCACCTACGAGAAGCACGTTGCCTTGGACGCGGCGCTCGAGCTGCATCGCCTGCTGCAGTCTGACGGCCGCTACCGCGTCGCCCTCACGCGCTGGCGCGACGTGTTCATTCCCCTCGAGGAGCGCGTCGAGATCGCCCAGGAGCACGGCGCATCGCTGTTCGTGTCGATGCACGCCGACGCGCTGACCGACCACGTCATTCGCGGCGCCAGCGTCTACACAGTATCCAACAGGGCATCGGATGCGCAGACTGCAGCGCTGGCCCAGCGCGAAAACAGCGCCGACCGATTCGCCACGCCGAAATGGCACGTGTCCCCGGAGGTGGCGCACATCCTGGCCAGCCTGGTCCGCCGGGAGACCACGGTCGGCTCGGTCCGGTTTGCCCGCGATGTGGTCAATGCCTTGGACCGTGAGGTCCGCATGCTGCCGAACCCGGACCGCCACGCCGGCTTCGTCGTGCTGAAATCGGCCAGCATCCCCAGCGTGCTGGTCGAAATGGGCTTCATGTCCAACCCGCGCGACGAGGCCGAGCTGCGCCGGGCGTCGCACCGACAGCTGGTCGCCGCCGCCATGAAGCGGGCGGTGGATGTGTTTTTCACCGCGCAATCCCATATCGCGGACGCTCATCGAGATTGGATCGCTGGTTAGCGAGATCTTCGCTAGCCGAGACTCCGGAAAAGGCCCATATCGCCCCGATCATGACCGGTCCCCTGACAGCTGGCGACCCGCTGTCGCCATCCCCTGGTCCGCACCGTCGTCCCCGACGTGAGGCAGAACCGTCGCCCAAGCCGCCGCGGCGGCGCAGCATCCTTTCGCGAATCCGCCGCGCGATCGTCGGCGGCGTGCTGGCGGTCGTCGTGCTGGGCGCCGCGACCGGCACGGTGGGCGGCTTCCTGGCCTGGCGCTACTACAACGCCAACCTTCCCAGCGTGGAGGGGCTGAAAAGCTACCAGCCGCCGGTCATGAGCCGGATTTTTTCCAGCAATGGCCAGTTGGTTGACGAGTTGGCCGCGGAACGCCGCATCTTCGTACCGTTCAGTGCCATACCAAAGGTCGTGCGTGACGCGTTCGTCGCGGCCGAGGATCGCAATTACTGGAACAATCCGGGCATCGACCCGCTGGCGATCGCGCGTGCCGGCGTGTTCGACCTGACACATATGGGGAACGGCCGGCGGCCGGTTGGCGCGTCCACCATCACCCAGCAGGTGGCCCGCAATATGCTGCTGGACAGCGATGCATTGTCGATCTCGCGCAAGATCCGTGAGGCGCTGCTGGCGATGCGGATCG
>JASHQG010000061.1 GCA_030037665.1 Acetobacteraceae bacterium | reverse complement strand
ATCGCGAACCGTTCATCAGCCGGCGCTAGAGAGGGTCAGAGAGCGTGAAACGTTGGCGTGTTGCCGCACTTGCGGTCACGGCGTCGCTATTTGGTGCTTGCACCTCTTCGCCGCTGCAGTCGAAACTGAACACTCAGAATAATCTGCGACAGTTCCGTGTGGCGACACAGAGGGCGATTGAATGCCGTACGAAGGCCGCGCAGGATCCGCGCTATCAAGTACTTCGAGAGCAAATTCCGCTGACGAATATTGACGCTGCGCAACTGTCGCAGATGGCTGATCAGAAGTTCGCCACCAAAGGCGAGATCTTGGCTCTCGACTCCTGGACCGGCGACGTCAATGCATGTCTGGAACGCCTGCTGCGAGAGGTCGATACCACGATTCCGAGCTTCGGGCCTATCATTGAAGCATCTTGGAACGATGACAACACGGTGTTCGTAAAGCTGGCACATCACCAGACGACGTGGGGCGATGCTATTATGAGCTTGAAGAGGAATAAAACGAAACTACGCACCGACCTCATCGCTCGCGCCGATCAAGTTGCTGCGGAGGTCACCAAAATGGAACAAGCGCAATTCAACCGCCGAACAGCAATCATCAGTTCGGTCATCGGCATCCTGCCATGATTCATCAATTCCCGCCGCTGGCGCTGCGCCATCTACCGCGCATATCGCTCGCGGCGAGCGCAGTGGACCTTGACCCACTCGGTTCGCCGGACCACCCTGCCGAACAGGATCACACGCCGCAATCTTGCAAATAGCTGAGGGGTGACGTCGGTGGCGTGCAACTTCTCGAGTGCGAGTATCTGAAGCGGACTCGCGCGTATCTGAGGGTGCCTCTTGAGTACGATCGGCGGGATCTGCCGCGAATACGCCGGCTATACCGGGTGCGGGCTGGCTTCGCATACCTTTTCAGCCCCAACTGGTATCCGACCGAGGCAAGCAAGCACAGCAAGGAACCGCTGAACTTTGGCCATGTCTCGGCGGGTGGGGTGGCGGTCGGTTGACTACCCCATCTTCCACAGCGCCGCGGTCGAGTGCGGTCGGGTAGATGCTGTTCCGCTGACGAATCCCTGCGGGTTGTCGTCCTGCGCGTCCCAATGCAAACGTACAAACAGAGCGCACCGGAGGCTTATCCACAGCAGTCGCGGCACTCGCCCGTTGCCCCGGAGATCCCTACGTTATGCGTAGCAATAGCGCCACGAAGGCCAGAATGCCAATGGTGGTCAACATGATGGCAACCATGAGAGCCGGTGTTCGTCCGTATCCCTCGCCTATCCCGGCGATCGGTCGAAACTGCTGACTCGCAAGATAGTTGCTGACCCACACGTACTGTACACAAGAGGCAAGAAGCGAGATGACCCCAGCGCCGATCAAGGCAAGGCCGACAATTCTGGGCAATCCCGGCCGAAGCGCCGGCCTTATGCCGGGCATCGCGCCGAGGCGGTTGAAGATCTCGACGATGCTGAACCCGAAACCAATCAGCGCGATCCCAGTTCGTACCCAAGCCATCAACGTGCGTTCAAGGGCCAGGCGGGTGCGCAGCCAAGCAAAATGACTCTCGGGTGTCGTCCTGACTATGAAGCGCTGGGCGCCAACGTCTTCCCGATCTCCGGCCGTCATGACTGATCTCTGGTGGTATTGCGGTTCGAACGGCGGCGTGCGAGGCGTGCCGCCGGCCCACGAACAAGCAAATATGGAACGAAGGCGAGAAGAGCCGCGACGACGAGGGCCTCGCCGGGATAAAACTCTTTCAATTCCAGAGTTTGGTAAGCGACGTCGACGGCGATTGCTATCAGGAAAATCTTGCCCGTTGCCGACACACCTTCACGCAAACTGGCCGATCCAGCCGACCGATTGGACACGATCGACCAGAGGTAGGGTGAACGACCTGTGCGCGCGTCCCTAATCCCGTCGCGGATAGCTAAGATTGTCGAGATCAGCGGTTGCAACACAAAGCGAAAGGCCAGTTTCCGACCCGGACGGGCAAGAAGATTGTGCCAGCCGCGCTCAAAGGCCGCAGGGCGGAAGCCATGTGTCACCATCCCGACCACAACCAGGATTAGTGCCACGGCGACGATCACTTCCGGCCAGCCCAGGATTGGTCGCCGCATACCTGGCATGCCCTAACTCGGCTTCAGATATCTGACGTGCATCTGCTCGATCGCACCATTGAACTTGAAGGGCGCCTTCTTGCGGTAGTCGAGCGACACGGGCGATCCCAGCGCGACGCCGATGTCGAGGCAGTCGTTGGCGGTAAAGAGCAGCGGCGCGCTGACCGGGACGATGCCTTCGGCGAGGAGTTTGTCGTTCGCCTTCATCGTCACTCTCAGCGGGCCGCCGGGTTGCGGTGAAATATTGCTGGTCTCTATTTCGATCTTTACCTTGCCGGTCGGCAGCTTTTCGCTCGCGCGGATCTTTGTCCGCTGAATGGTGAAGAGGTTGTACTCATAGCAGAGGATGCCGTCCTCGACAAAGCAGGTAAGGCCACCCGCATTGGCTCCGAACTTGTAGAGGACACCATTCGCGTTCTCTGAGACCAGCGCATCGATCGTCACGATATTGGGTTTACTACCGAGTGCCGGAGCCACGAATTCCGGTATCCGCACCATGTCGCCAGAGAAGGTCCATTCCTCGTACGGGGGGGAGACTCGGAGTTCCGGATGCAGTATGGGGATCCATAGGCCGCCGCCGATCGGCAATGCCTCGTTCTTCGCCGCTTCGATCAGGAAGATTTCTTTCATCTGTGCCAGTTTCTCGGGAAAACTGTCCGAGAGGTCGTTGGCTTGGCTCCAGTCATCCTCGAGGTTATAGAGTTCCCAGACATCCTTGTCCGGCGTCCACTCGCGAATACCGGGCGGCAATCCCGGGAGCCACGGTATGCGCGGCCCAAATGCCGCGGCCAGCCAGCCGTCGTGATAGATCGCGCGGCTGCCCATGATCTCGAAATACTGAGTCAACAGTCGGCCGTTGGCCTTCGCATCATTGAAGGAGTAAGCGAAGCTCACGCCATCAATCGGGTCCTGCTCAACACCATTAACGGTTCGCGGTGCGGTAATTCCGAGAATCTCATAGATCGTCGGTACCACGTCATTGCAGTGATGGAACTGCGCCCGCGGAGCAGCGTCGGGCTTGATCTTTGTGGGCCAACGGACGGCCAGCGGATTGCGGGTGCCTCCAAAATGCGAGGCCAATAGCTTCGTGCCCTTGTAGGGCGCGCTGCCCGCCCAGGCCCAACCCGCATGATACATGTTATCGGTCATCGGCGAGCCGAGGGCGTCGAGGCCGCCGAGTTCTTCGAGCGCAGCGATATGCTGCTTGACGGCGCTGGGGATCCCATTTTGCACGAGTAGCTCGCTGATTGAGCCGTTCTGGCCCTCCGCCGAGGAGCCGTTGTCACCCCAGATATAGAAGATCAGCGTGTTGTCGCCCCAACCGAGCCGGTCGATCTCATCGACGACGCGGCCCACTTGAACGTCGACATGTTCGGTGAACCCGGCGAATACCTCCATCAACCGGCGCTGGAACGGTTTCTCGTCTTCTGGGATGCTTTCCCAGGACGCCATCGTGTTGTGCCGTGGCGTGAGCTCTGCATCGGCCGGAATCCAGCCTTTGTCCTTGGCGCGACTGAATACCCGCTCGCGGTACGCATCCCAGCCGTCGTCGAACCGGCCCCGGTACTTGTCGGCCCACTCCTTTGCGACGTGGTGCGGCCCATGGACTGCGCCGCTCGCCCAATACATGAAGAACGGCCTGTCCGGCTGGAAGGCCTTATGCCTGTGCAGCCAGGATATCGCGTCATCCGCGAGATCCTCGGTGAGGTGATAGCCTTCCTCCGGAGTCCTCGGCGGCGCGACATAGGTCGTGTTGCGCACCAGGTTCGGTTCGTATTGCGAAGCTTCGCCGCCGAGGAAACCATAGAAATACTCGAAGCCGAGGCCAGTCGGCCAATTATCGAACGGACCACTCGGGCTTGTCTCGTTGGCAGGCGTATTGTGCCACTTGCCCCAGGCACCGGTGGCGTAGCCGTAGTCTTTCAACACTTCTGCCACCAGGGCACTGCTACGCGGAATGACGCCGGAATAGCCGTCCCAGTCGTTGGCCAATTCGGCGATCTGCCCGTTGCCGACGCGGTGGTGGTTGCGGCCGGTCAGAAGTGAAGCGCGGGTCGGCGAGCACATCGCCGTCGTGTGGAAGCGGTTGTAGGCAACGCCTTCTCTCACGATCTTGTCCATCGTCGGCGTGTTGACCTCGCCGCCGAACGTTGCCGGCAGCGCGGGGCCGGCATCGTCGAGCAAAACGATCAGGATGTTGGGTGCGTCCGCCGGCAATCGGCGTGGTTTCGGCCGCGGTGCGTAGACAGACTCTTGCATCGTACGCCCGGCGACGCTTCCCGAGTGCACCGGCGGAAATGGCAGAGATTCCCCACCGTCGGCCTTATCCTTTGGATCAGACATTTAATCGCGTCCTAAGCTTGCCGCGCACCAGCGCCACGACGGATGATGCAGCGAAAACCGATATGACCCGCTGCGGTATCGATCGGATGTGCATGCCGTGCCGCCGGCCGGTATCGACGGCAGTAATTCGGCGCACACAAATGCGACCCGCCCTTCAACACCTTGCGTGGAATCCTGATCTCTGGCTGGGCTGGATCGCAACTGGTCGCTTCCCTTCCGCCGCGCGGATTTTGCGGAATGCAACAGGCTTTTTGTGCGTCGGGTTGATGTTTTTGAGAGAACCAATCGGCGGTCCATTCCCAGACATT
>JASHQG010000520.1 GCA_030037665.1 Acetobacteraceae bacterium | reverse complement strand
CCGAAGATCTTCCACTGATTGGCGGTCATGGACTTTTGTCGATCGAGGAATTCCAGCAAGGCATCCTCCCGTTCGGTGCTTTTCTTGTTATGCGTCGGCAAACTCTGTCGCCGGGCGATGGGTCAGGCACGTGCCGTCGGCGGGACATTGCAAACCCGACGTCGCGGCTGGCATCGCATCGCGCTGATGGTTTCCCGCGGTCTTTGGCGCCAGATGGTGCAAGTTTCCGGCATGGCCGGCAACCGGTTTCTGTTGCCGCCGCAATCACGGCATCCGGCCGGCGCGACATGGAGGCACGCTTGCGATCTGGTCGGTCATCACACTCAATCCCGAGACCGGCGCGTTCCCTGCCGTGTTGATGTCACTTGCACGTCCTCTGACGCGCCTGGAAAAGCGGCTTGCTGCACGATTCCGGGCCGCATAGCAGAGTAGCCGAGCGGTCCGACGGGCGATAAGGTCTGTCGGGTCCGACTTTAAGGCAGAGGAGGAAACATGCTCAGCATCGGCCGCCGTCATCTGACGGTGCAGTCGGCCGCGATTGGCCTGGCTGCCATTAGTCTGCTGCAACCGGGAGCAACTCAGGCAGCGTCGTCCGACGAAGCGGAGGTGATGACGCGTCTCAAGGCATTTCGCGATGCTCAGTTCGCTCGTGATGCCAATGGGCTCGGGGCACTTGTTGCTCCCGAGTTGAGTTACAGTCACTCAGACGCCCACATCGAGGACAAACCAACGTTCATCAAAAACGCCACCGCCGACACGTCGAAACTTCTGTCGCTTGAATACAAGGACCCATGGGTTCGCGTGGTGGGCGATGCTGCGATCGTACGGTTCCACTGGATCGCGGAAAGCGAGACCATTCCCACAGGGAAGAGATCCAAGACGAATCTCCACATCCTCATGGTCTGGCAAAAGCAAGCGGGGGAGTGGAAGCTCCTTGCTCGCGCGTCGACCAAGCTCTGACTGGATCGAAATCGATTTGGGTTGCCCGCGCCCGCCTGAGGCGACCCTGGTGGTCCTCTGCCGCCGCACGCATTGGGACGACCCCGGGGTTGCCCGGGCAAGATCGGCACGCGGTCATCGGTGTGAGTGCAGACAGAGCGGGGGGCGGAAGGTCGTCGTTATGCTGGCTCGCGGTCAGCACGAAGCGTGTGACGTCGTCTGATCCGACGGATGCGAGGAGCCTCCGGCTCAGTGTCACCAAGGGAGCGTTCGCGGGCCTGACCGATTGGAGGGGCGGGAGCCGCCGACCCGCCCGCGACTATCCGGGATTGTTCGCTCCGCCCTTTCCCGCCGCAAACCGCACGGCCTCCTCAGCTGCGCGGAACAATGCACGCGCTTTCTGCCGGCATTCCTCATGTTCGGACTCGGGCACGGAGTCCGCGACGATTCCCGCCCCGGCCTGCACATACATCATGCCGTCTTTCACCAGCGCGGTGCGCAGGCCGATGCAGGTATCCATCGTGCCGTTGGCGGCGAAATAGCCAATGCACCCTGCATAGATGTTGCGCCGGGTCGGTTCGAGCTCCTCGATGATCTCCATCGCCCGCACCTTCGGTGCGCCCGACAGCGTGCCGGCGGGGAAGCCGCCCACCAGCGCGTCCAGCGCATCGAGCCCGTCGCGCAGCTGGCCTTCGACGTTCGAAGAAATGTGCATCACGTGGCTGAAGCGTTCGATGGCGAAGCTCTGCGTCACTTTCACCGAGCCGACTTCCGCCACTCGTCCCACGTCATTGCGGCCGAGGTCGAGCAGCATCAGGTGTTCGGCGCGCTCTTTCGGATCGGACAGAAGTTCCGCCTCCAGCGCCTGATCTTCTTCGTAAGTCGCGCCGCGCCGCCGCGTGCCGGCGAGCGGCCTTATCGTCACCACGCCGTCGCGTAGCCGCACCAGGACTTCCGGCGACGAGCCGACCACCGCGAAACCGCCGAAATCCAGGAAGAACAGGAACGGCGCCGGGTTGATTCGCCGCAACGCGCGGTACAGCGAGAACGGCGGCAGCGCGAACGGCGAGGAAAACCTCTGCGCAATGACGATCTGAAACGCGTCGCCCGCGGCGATATAGTCCTTGCAACGTTGCACCGCCGCCAGGAAATCGGGCTTCGCATAAGTCGAAGCCGGCGTCGCGATGTCCGGCAGCATGACCGGCGGGGCGGGATGTGGCAGCGGGCGTTCCAGCGCCGCTTCCGCCTCGGACAGCCGCGCCTGGGCCGCTTCCCACGCATTTTCGGCGGTGGTCTCGGGCGACGGATAGATTGGCGCGACCAACGTGAGCTCGTCATTCACGTTGTCGAAGATCGCAAACAGCGTCGGGCGGCTCAGCAGTGCGTCCGGCACGCCGATTTCGTCGCGATTCTTTTCCGGCAGCTTCTCCATCAGCCGGACCATGTCGTAGCCGAGATAGCCGACCAGCCCGCCCGACATCGGCGGGAGCGAAGCGGGCACGTCGAGCCGCGTCTCGGCGATCAGTGCGCGCAGGCTTTCCAGCGCCGGACGCTTGTCCGCCACGAAGGCATGTGGCGCCGACAGAGCGTGACGGTTCACCTCGGCGCGGCCGTTCACGCAACGCCACACGAGGTCTGGCTCCAGGCCGATGATCGAATAGCGCCCGCGCGCGGCGCCGCCTTCCACACTCTCGAGCAGGAAAGAGTTCGGCCGGCCGTGAGCGATCTTCAGGAACGCGGCAACCGGCGTTTCCAGGTCCGCCACGCCGCGTCGCCAGACCAGGCTGCCGAGTCCCGCTTCATAGGTAACACGGAAGGCGGCGAAGCCGGAGGGGAGAGCGACGTTCATAAAGGTCTCCGCGAGAAACTGCCGTCTTCAGGCGGCAGAGGGATAGCCGGCGGCGTGTGCGCGGCGCACGCCACGCTGTTGAGGTTCGATCGCCGCGCACACGCTGGGGGCACCGCGCTGGGGAAACGGTTTAACGGCGGGCGATGCCACTTACGCGACGTGTGGGCCGCGACGTGTGGGCCATGCGTCGGGGCTGACGCGTCAGGGGTTGTGTCATCCCACCCCACAGCCGGGCTTCTTGGAGCCTCAGGCTGGAAACAGCCGTCTGCTCGAGCCGACGGTGCATGGAGGACCTTTCCGGGGTTGGGATTACTGCTGTGCCTGCACGACACTGTCGAGATTCTCGTGGTTGATCTTCGCGTTGGCACCCACGCGCAGGGCCTCGGTGAACAGGGTGGCGATGTCGTTACCGATTGAGCGGTTGAGTGACTCCCGCAGCGTTGCGTATCCGGTCGGATCAGCGGACGGGTTGGGCTCCTGGATCTCCGCCGGGACGGCGACGATGAACGAATCCGGGGTCTGAACCATGGTCGGCTCACCCTTCTTCAGCGTGAACAGGATGTCCGCCAGCGGTGCCGCCATTTGCTGCGGCGCGGCGTCGCGGGTTACCAGCGCCGTGCGGCGCACTGGAACGCCGGCGACGGCGGCTGCGTCAGCGATCGATTGGCCACCCTTCAGTGCGGTGAGCATTTTTGCCGCGGCGGTCTCGGCCGCGTGGCGCAACTGCTGCGCGTGCCAGTCGGCCTGAACCTGCTCTTTCACATCGTCGAACGGTCGCAGCGCCGGGGGAATGGTCGCTTCCAGCTGCAGTGCGTAATAGGCGGAGCCGCCGACCGACGGGGTCTGGACTTCGGTCAGTTCGGTCGGCGCGCCCGGCTCAGCCTTGAACGCTGCGGCGATGATGGCCGCACGCAACTCGGCCGGACCGGGGATCGGCGCCGGTGTGCCGGCGGCGGTGTTGCCCTTGGCGTCCAACGTGCCGCTCAGTGCGGCAAGGCCCAGGTTGCCCGGCAGCTTGTCGAACGGCGTACCGTTGCCCAGCAGGTCGTCGATCTTGTTGGCGCGGTCGTACATCAGATCGGCGGCGCGGCGGGCGAGAATCTGTTGGGTGAGCTCGCTCTTCACGGCCTCCAGCGGCTTCGCCGCACCGGGCGTGATCGTCACCACCTTCACCACGAACCAGCCGAGTTCGCCGTGCACGGGCGCACCCACGGTATTGACCGTTCCGGAGAAGACGGCTTTGGCGAGGGCGGCATCGGGAAATTCGGCATTCGTTGCTTCGTCGAGCGCGACGGCGGAGCCTCCAGCCTGCTGCGCCGCGGCCTGCATGGTCTTCCAGTCCGCCCCGCCGCGCCATTTCGCTGCCAACGCCGTGGCCTTGGCGGCGTCGGGAATCGTGAGGACCTGCGCCGAACGCTTCGGTGGCGTCACGAACTCCGACTTGCGTTGCGCGTACTCTGCCTGCAGCTCCGCGTCCGTGACCGACAGGCCTTTCTCCAACTCCGACGGCGCCAGGATGATCAGGTTGATCCGTCGCATCGCAGGGGTGGTGTAGTCGAAGGGATGGTTGGCGTACCAGCGCTGCAGCTCCGCCTCGCTGGGGGTTGGCGGCGCGGTCTCGGCGGCAAAGGGAAATTCCACCATATCGGCTGAGCGCTTTTCGAAGTTCTCCGTGTAGATCGGCACCGCTTCGGCGCGCGGCGCCTCCGCCCCGGCGGCGAGCGTTTCCAACAGCTGGCGCTGGCCGATGTTCTCGCGCATCAGTTCGGCGAAGCGCGTCTCGGTGAGGCCGCTGTTGGCGAGAACCGCCTGGAACAGCTGCGGGCTGAACTGGCCCGAGGGGTCGCGGAAATCTGGCATCGCGAGCGTTGCCGCTCGCACCGCTTCGTCGGGGACGTCGATGCGCAGGCGGCGCATTTCCTGGCGCATCGCCGCCTCGTTGATCAGGCGCTGCAGGACCGAATCGCCAACGCGCTGGCGCAGCTCCGCGCCGACGTCCTGGCCTGGCGGCACGTTGCGCATCGCCATGTTCAGCGTGCGTTGAAACTCGGTCTGGAACACCGGGAGTTCGATCGTGTCGCTGCCGACCTTGGCGACCCATGTCGGGGCGGAGCCGATCTTCGTCACCACGTCACCGACGCCCCAGACGACGAAGGCGACCAGCAGGACGAGGAAAAGCCCTCGGACGACCCAGGTATCGAGGGAACGGCGGAGCGTGGAGATCATTCAGCCAAAACCATGTGTGCCCGGCACTGATAGCGGAAAGCGGAGACCGCACAAAGCAGGTCCGAGTGGCCGACGGGCCGCCTCGTTTGACCTCGATCAAGGCGCGACGGCGGCCGGTGTGTCAGGTAGGCGTGCGGCGCATCAGGGAGATCGCAGTGATGGAACTCAACGAAGCGATCGCGGGCCGACGCGCGGTCCGCGAATACACGAACCAGCCGGTCGACCAGGCGACGATCCTGCGGCTGATCGACGCCGCGGTGCGTGCGCCAAGCGCGGTCAACCAGCAGCCTTACTTCTTCACCGTGGTTCGCGAACAGGACGTACTGGACCGCATCTCGCGCGGCGCCAAGGCGTTCATGTTGGCGAGCCTCGCGGACAGCCGGCATGCCGAGCACTTTCGCCTGCGGCTGAGCGAGCCGAATTTCCAGGTTTTCTACCACGCGCCGGTTCTGGTGCTGATTTCCGCGATCGAACAAGCGCCGTGGATCGTCGAGGACTGCGCGCTCGCGGCCGAGAATCTGATGCTGGCGGCGTATGCGGCGGGCCTCGGTACGTGCTGGATCGGCTTCGCCCAGGGATTTCTGAACACCCCTGACGGCAAGGCAATGCTGAACCTGCCGGCTCAGTGCGTCCCGGTCGCCCCGATCATCGTCGGGCATCCCCGGTCACCGGTGCCGAAGGTGCCGCGCACGGCACCGGATGTGCGCTGGATCGGCTGAGCGCACCGACATTGCCTTCCCGGCCTCGGCACGGCTGAATATCGATCGCCGTTGGGAGGATGCTGATGCCGCAACTGATCGCCGGGAACTGGAAGATGCACGGCCTCACCACAGACGCGGTCGCGTTGGCGCGCGGCGTGGCGGCGGGCGCCGCCGGGTTGGCCAGCGAGCTGCTGCTTTGTCCGCCCTTCGTCCATATCGCCGCCGTGGCGCAGGCAGTCCTCGGCACGAGCGTGCTCGTCGGCGGGCAGGATTGCCATCCGGCGAAGCAGGGCGCGCACACCGGCGACATCTCGGCGCCCATGCTGCGCGATGCGGGGGCGAGCTGGGTGATCCTGGGACACTCCGAGCGCCGGCAGAACCACGGTGAGACCGATGAGCTGGTCCGCGAAAAGGTCCTGGCGGCGGTGGCGGCGGGGCTGACGCCGATCGTGTGTGTCGGCGAGACGTCGGACCAGCGCGCCAGCGGGGAGGAGACCGAGGTGGTCGGTTGGCAGCTCGCCGGCAGCCTGCCCAAGCCATTTTCCGGCGTCGTCGCGTATGAGCCGGTGTGGGCGATCGGCACCGGGAAGACGGCGACCGAGCAGGACGTGGCGGTGATGCACGCGTTTATCCGCGAGGAGCTCGAACGGCAGTTTGGCACCGAGGGTGAGACGATCCCGCTCCTCTATGGCGGGTCGGTGCGGCCGGCGAATGCCGGCTCGCTGCTGGCGCTGCCGCACGTCGGCGGTGCGCTGGTCGGAGGAGCGAGCTTGAAGGTGGACGAGTTCCTGGCGATCGCACGCGCGGCGACGGTCTGAGCGGGCCGACCGGCGAGGGGAGAAAGTCCCGCTCTCTGCCCCGGACAGCCAGTGGGATCTGCCGGAGTATCTCCCGCGGGACCTCACCCGAGGCATCGCAGGCCGGCGTCAGATCGATCCGGGCATGTGCGCCGATCGGCCATCGTCGCGTCCGCGATGGGGGGCGGTGCGCTCATCTCGGCTGCGAAAATCTGCCGCGACGCTCACGCGCCAGCCGGACGTCCCCGTCAGCACGATTTCGATCTCGCCGCGCGCGCGCCGGATCATGGTGCGCCGGGCACCGGCCATACCCACGACGCGAAGCAGGCGCTGAACGACCAGCCGGACCAGGTGCCGCGTCAATGACGAGTCCCGGTGCCGGCAGGATCGCCGGCGGGGATCGACCGCAAGCGCGACCGCACCGATCGCTTTGGGCCGGCCCCGTTGCTCGCGTTCTCCACACCGCATACAAGGCCCCCCTCCCGGGAGACTCGCCTTTGATCACCGTCCTGCTGATCGTCCACCTCTTCGTCACCATTGCCCTGATCGGCGTGGTGCTGATTCAACGCAGCGAAGGCGGCGGCCTCGGCATCGGCGGCTCGCAGGGAATGGGCGCCTTTATGTCCGGCCGCGGCACGGCGAACCTGCTGACCCGCACCACGGCGATCCTCGCCACCATCTTCCTGGTGCTTTCGATGGCCCTGGCGCTGCTCAACCGGGGCACGCCGGGCGGCGCCGGCCACGGCCTGTTCAGCAACATGCCCGTCGCTCCGGCCGGCATCCCCGCCGGTCCCGCGCCGAAGCCTGCCGCACCCGGAGCGCCCGTGCCGGCTGCGCCGCCCGCCGCCCCGCAAGGTCCGCAGGTTCCCACCCACTGACCGGCGTGTGACGCATGTGTGAGGCCCGCTGTGCGGGCTTCACGACTCGCGGGTGAGCTTCGTATAAAGGCCGCCCATGACCCGGTTCGTGTTCATCACCGGCGGCGTGGTATCCTCCCTCGGCAAAGGTATTGCCTCGGCGGCGCTTGGTGCCCTGCTGCAGGCGCGTGGCTACGCGGTCAAGCTGCGCAAGCTTGATCCCTACCTGAACGTCGATCCAGGCACGATGAGCCCGTACCAGCACGGCGAGGTGTTCGTCACCGACGACGGTGCGGAGACCGACCTGGACCTGGGCCATTACGAACGGTTCACCGGCGTGCATGCGACACGGCTGGACAACGCCACGACGGGCCGGATCTACCAAGACGTCATCGCCAAGGAACGCCACGGCGACTATCTCGGCGCAACCGTCCAGGTGATCCCGCACATCACCGACGCGATCAAGCAGATGATCGTTCGCGACACGCACTCCTTCGATTTCGTGCTGGTGGAAATCGGCGGCACGGTCGGCGACATCGAAAGCCTGCCGTTCCTTGAAGCCATCCGCCAGCTCGGCAACGAGCTCGGTCGTGAGCGTGCGATGTTCGTGCACCTGACACTGGTGCCGTACATTCCGTCGGCCGGCGAACTGAAGACCAAGCCGACGCAGCACTCGGTGAAGGAGCTGCAGAACGTCGGTATCCAACCACAGATGCTGCTGTGCCGCTGTGACCGGCCGATCCCGCAGAACGAGCGCAGCAAGATCGCGCTGTTCTGCAACGTGCGCCCCGAGGCGGTGATAGCAGCGCTCGACGTCGACACGATCTACGCCGTGCCGGTTCGCTATCACGACGAAGGCATGGACCGCGAAGTGCTGCGCTATTTCGGTTTGCCGTTTGACGGCGAGCCGGACCTGTCGCGCTGGCACCACATCGTCGAATCGGTCCGCTCGCCCGAAGGCGAAGTCCGCATCGCGGTCGTCGGGAAGTACACCAACCTGCTCGACAGCTATAAGTCGCTGGCCGAGGCGCTGGCGCACGGTGGGATAGCCAACCGCGTGAAGGTGAATCTCGACTGGATGGACAGCGCCGTGTTCGAGGACGCTGGCGCGGTGCACCGGCTCGAAGAAGTCAACGGCATCCTGGTGCCTGGCGGCTTCGGCGAACGCGGCACCCCCGGAAAAATCGAGGCGGTGCGCTTCGCGCGTGAGCGCAACGTGCCGTTTTTGGGTATCTGCTTCGGCATGCAGATGGCCGTGATAGAGGCGGCCCGGAACCTCGCCGGCCTGCACGATGCGTCATCGACCGAGTTCGGTCCATGCGACACGGCGGTGGTCGGGCTGCTGACTGAATGGGCGCGCGGCAACGAGATTGAGCGGCGCATGGAAGGTGGCAATCTCGGCGGCACGATGCGGCTCGGAGCCTATCCGGCGGTGCTCACGCCGGGCTCGCTGGTGGCGGAGCTGTATGGCGGCGTCGCGCGCGTCGAAGAGCGCCATCGCCACCGTTACGAAGTGAACGTGCACTTCAAGGCCTGCCTGGAGGCGACGGGCATACGCTTCTCCGGCATGTCGCCTGACGGCGTACTGCCGGAGATCATCGAACTGCCCGACCATCCGTGGTTCGTCGGCGTGCAGTACCACCCGGAGCTGAAGTCGAAGCCCTTCGCCCCGCATCCTTTGTTTTCCGGCTTCGTCGCGGCAGCAGTGCGGCAGGCGAGGCTGGTGTAGCGCGCGGCCGTTGCAAGGCGCAGCGCGCCGAAGCGGTTTCCATCAGGGATTCTTGGCGCATGAAGACCAGCGAGAACGGCTGGCGTGTCACATTCCTCCTTCGTGGCAAAGCATGTGCGATCGGTCGGCTCGCCGCGGAACGGATCGACACGCAACGCGGGATGCCGACGCTGAACGAAACCTTCGAATGTTGACGAGCCGCGCCAATCCCACGGCGTCGGGGTTGAGCATTTGGACAAATCGGATTGAACTGCGGGACGGCAACACCGCCCAGGAAGGCGAAACAAACACCCGGCAAGGAGAATGCCCAAATGCCATTCTGTCAGAAAGGCGACGTCCGCATCCGCTATGAGGAAACCGGCCGCGGCTTTCCGCTGCTCGTGACCCCGGGCGGCGGCTTGAACTCACGCGTCAGCAACTGGCCGACGGCCGTGTTCAACTCGATGGAGGAATTCAAAAACGACTTCCGCGTCATCACGATGGATCAGCGCAACGCCAACGGCGGGGAGTCGACCGGTCCGATCCCGACCGGCAATCCGTGGGATGCATTTGCCGACGACCAGCTCGGGCTGATGGACCATCTCGGCATCAAGCAGTTCTTTTTCATGGGTTACTGCATCGGCGGCTGCTTCGCGATGAAGTTGATCCAGCGTGCGCCGGAGCGCGTGGCGGCAGCGGTGCTGGTGCAGACCGTCGGGCACCGCGACGACGATCCCGACTACATGTATCGCTCGGGCCGCGACGTGTGGGCGCCGGAGCTGCTGAAGAGCCGGCCCGACCTGAACATGGCGATGGTCGAGCAATATCTGCACAACCTCTATCGCGTACAGCCCGACTTCGTTTACAGCGTTTCGCGCGACTTCGCGCGGACCTGCAAGACACCGATGCTGGTGCTGCCGGACGAGACGGTCGCGCATCCGTACCAGGCGTCGCTGGACGTCGCGTCGCTTTGCCCGAACGCCGAGTTCACCGTCTATCCGTGGAAGGATCCGCCGGAACTGAAGGCGCGGACGATCGATCGTGTGCGCCGCTTCCTGCACGCGCACGTGCCGGCGATGGCCGCTGCGGCGCAGTGAGGATCGAATGACGGCGGCCGTTCCGCGCATGCCGGGGGCGTAACGGACCGGCCGCGCCCACAAGGCGGATCCGCCGCTCCCGTCTGCACGGGGAGCGGACGGTGGTGTCAGTGAGCCTCTGTGGTTTCGCGCACCTGTGTGCGAGGGGCGGCTTCGCCCGCCGCCGGGCCGGAGATCGACGCCGCCGACGCCTCCACCGCCTCCGGCGTGTCGTCTGCCATGTTCTTCCTGAACGCCTTGATGCCGTTGGCAAAGTCGCCCATCAGGCTGCTCATCTTGCCGCCGCCGAACAACAGCAACACCACCAGCAGCACCACCAGCCAATGCCAGATGCTGAATTCACCCATGTGCCTTCCTCCGTGCGGCGACGCCCGACGGCGTGTGACCCCAGGTCACACGCCGGATAGATAGTTCGCCGTTCTCCCAAACACATGAGCAAACATCTCATGCTTGAGTTTCTGCTTCGTCGCAGCCGGTTTCACGTTCAACGCGAGCCGAACGCCTGAGCCTTCCGCTCCACAGACTGTCACCGGCCTGCCAGTTTCCAACGCTTGCGCTGAGGGACTGACAGGTTGGCAGTATCCGCCAACGAACGACCGGCCACATCGCTGCTGATCGCCGCCAGCGCGCGGATCCCAATCGCATCTCCAAAGCTGGGCAAAGCCCATACAGGAGACGCGAACGGCTGCATGATAGATCATGGAAGCAAACGCAAGACGACAGGCCGGTTAACAGTTGTTAACCCGCTGTGCTGCGACAATCTGTGCCAGGACCGATGCGCGCGGCGGAAAATTTCATCTGCAGCAGCCGGCGCCGGTCCCGGTTAACGCGCTGTCGTGGTTTCGCGCTGCGCACTTCGCTGCGCGGCCTCGCCGCCCGGGCCCGAAATTGATCCGCCCGACTTGTCGGCGCTCGCCTCCATCGAAGCGTCCTCGCCGTCGGCCATGTTCTTCTTAAACGCCTTGATGCCCTTGGCGAAGTCGCCCATCAGGCTGCTGACCTTGCCGCCGCCGAACAGCAGCAGGACGACCAGCAGCACGACCATCCAGTGCCAGATGCTGAAGCTACCCATTGAATTCTCTCCGTGTGCAGGGCCGGCTCATGGAGTCCCTGCCTCCGCCTTCGGGCCGGCTGGGCCGAAGGCACAATCTAATGAGTTCCGTGCCACATCGCCAGCCACCTCGCCCGCAAAAGCACCCGCAAAAGCACCCGCAAAAGCAGCGGTGTCGGCAGCCACCGGCGCGGCCGGCGGGTCAGGGAATTCCCCGTCCAGGAGAGGAAAGCCACGTCGGCGGCAAATTTTGCAGGATTCATTGCGGCCGGGACGTTCCTCGGCGTATCGTTGCTCCGTGGTGGGCGAACTGGAACGGCCTGCAAAGGTTCCGGCGCACTGATCACACGGGGATGGGCGTTCAGGGAGAGCGGGTAGCTTTTCCGGCGCTCCTGTTCAATTGGGCGGCGCCAGGCTTCCGGGCGGCGCGGCTCGCAGGCAGAAAGGCGACTCGTCGATGCCGAAGGGCACCGTGAAGTGGTTCAATCCGACGAAGGGCTATGGCTTCATCGCACCGGATACCGGGGGAAAGGACATCTTTGTCCATATCAGCGCCGTGCAGAAAGCGGGTCTGAGGAGCCTCAGCGAGGGCCAGAAGATCGGATTTGAGGTCGAGCAACAGCAGAACGGCCGCACCGCGGCCGTCAACCTGTCGCAGGACTAGGCCCGCTGCGTGGCCGGCGGGTGTGGTCCGGGTCCCGCCGGCCGCCTGAGCGACAGTCCCCGGCCAGAGTGCTGTACGACCCGGGTCGCGCAGGGGGTGGTTTCTGCGCGCCACCGCGGAGAGCACGACCGAGGGCGCGGTCACGCGTACCACGCCGCGCGGGACTGTGGCCGCCGCGGTCGCGCGCCGGGCGAGTGGCGTGCCGTGCTGTGACCGCACCCAACCTCCGGCTGTGGGCGGGCTTGGGCGCCCGGGCTCCCTTGCGCTCCGCGGCACCCCTGCATTAGGCAATCACGGACGGCAGACAGGGGCACGAACAGGGCATGATGAGTCACACTCTGGAACAGCGTCGGGGGCTGCGCGGATCGGGGGGACCGCCGCGGGCTGCTCTGGACGCCGACGCCGTGCGTCGGGCGTACAAGCGCTGGGCGGGTGTCTATGACACCGTGTTCGGCGGGGTCTCGTCCATGGGCCGCAACCGCGCGGCGCACCTGGTGAACCAGCTGCCCGGCCGCGACGTGCTGGAAGTCGGCGTCGGCACCGGCCTTGCCCTGCCGCACTACCGGGTGGAGAAGCGGGTCACCGGCATCGACCTGTCTGCCGAGATGCTGGAGCAGGCGCGCCGGCGCGCAGCGAAGCTCGGTTTGGCAAATGTCGCGGCATTGCGCGTGATGGACGCTGAGTCGACCGACTTTCCGGACGCATCGTTCGACACCGCGGTGGCGATGTTCGTGGCCTCCGTGGTGCCCCGGCCGCGGCAGCTTATGACAGAGATGCGACGCGTCGTGCGGCCGGGCGGCAATATCCTGTTCGTCAACCACTTCGCTGCCGAGAACGGGCCGCGCTGGTGGATCGAGTGGGCCATGGCGCCGGCGTCGCGCGCTCTGGGCTGGCATCCTGATTTTCCCATGCAGTCGCTGTTCGCGCCCGAGGACGTCGCGCGCGCCAGCATCAGGCCGGTGCCGCCGTTCGGCATTTTCACCCTGGTGCGGCTGCCGAACTGATCAGTCGGTGTGGGGTCTGGCCTCTGGTCCCGGGCCCGACCACGGGGGAGCAGCCCTGCGCCGAACGGTTGCGTCCGAGGCGATCGGAATGTCGTCGATGACCCGCCCCCGACGGGCCGTGCGAGAGGTCCGATTGCGCTAAGCCAATCGCGCGCGTCATTACGATCAAGACCTTGATCTCCCGCCCGCCGTCCGGTAGGCCGAGTGCCCGCGAGCGCGGTTGTCCCGGGTTGGCCGGCGGCGGCGGGAAGACGCAACGGGGTGAGTCTGTCGATGACGATGCTACGGCGGCTGCGAGCCGCGCTGTTGACTATCCTGCTTCTTCCGCTGGTCGTGCCCGCCAGCGCCGCGGCACCGGCCCAGAACAACGCCGTTGCTGCACCGGCGCCCTGGGAAATGGGCATGCAACCGGCCTGGGGGCCGATCAAGCGGGAAATCATCGCGTTGCACGACATGGTGCTGGTGATCATCACGCTCATCACACTATTCGTTGGCGTGCTGCTGGGCTGGGTGATGTACCGCTACAATGCCAGGCGCAACCCGGTGCCGAGCCGCACGTCGCACAATCCGGTACTTGAAATCCTGTGGACCGTGATTCCGGTCCTGATCCTGGTGATAATCGCGATTCCGTCGTTTCGTTTGGTGTATTATGAAGACCGCACCTTCGATCCGGATCTGACGATCAAGGTGACCGGCCATCAGTGGTACTGGGAATATTCGTATCCGGACAATGGCAATATCGACTTCTCCAGCTATATCGTGCCGGACGATAAGCTGCAGCCCGGTCAGCTCCGCCTGCTGACGGTCGACCACGACCTGGTGGTGCCCGTGCACAAGAACATCCGCGTCCTGGTCACCAGCGGTGACGTGATCCACAGCTTCTTCGTCCCCGCCCTCGGTGTGCAGCGCTATGCAATTCCCGGCCGCACCATCGAGACCTGGATGCGGGTGTCCCGGGAGGGCATCATCCACGGCGAGTGCAACCAGATCTGCGGCACTGGTCACAGCCGCATGCCCATCACGATCCGCGCGGTGAGCGAGAAGGAATTCCAGGCCTGGCTGGTGCAGGCCAAGAAAGAGTTCTCGGCCGATGCCGCGCCCGCGCCCAACAACGGCGGGCCGCGCCAGATCGCCGCGAACACCGAGGTTCAGCACTGACCGCCGGGTCGGCGCGCAAGGAGACGGTACGATGTCGGTGACCACCCACGACCACACCCACGACCACCACGACCACAAGCCTGGCTTCATCACGCGGTGGCTGTTCTCGACCAACCACAAGGACATCGGCACGCTCTACCTGATGTTTGCGGTGTTCGGCGGCACCGTGGGCGGCATCCTCTCGGAGATCATGCGCGCGCAGCTCCTGTTCCCCAACAACCACGTGGTCGACTCGGGGCAGGAGTGGAACACGATCATCACCAGCCATGGCCTGCTGATGATTTTCTTCTCCGTCATGCCCGCACTGATCGGCGGCTTCGGCAACTGGTTCATCCCGCTGATGATCGGCGCGCCCGACATGGCGTTCCCGCGCCTCAACAACATCAGCTTCTGGCTGCTGCCGCCCGCGTTCTGCCTGATCTTCACCGGTCTGATGCTTGGCGAATCCGGCACCGGCTGGACGCTCTATCCTCCGTTGTCGAACGCGACTTACGAGCCCGGCATCGGCATGGACTGCACGCTGTTCGCGCTGCACCTCGCCGGGATTTCGTCGCTGTTGGGCGCGATGAACTTCATCACCACCATCTTCAACATGCGCGCACCCGGCATGACGCTGCACAAGATGCCGCTGTTCATCTGGTCGGAGCTGGTCACCGCATTCCTGCTGCTGCTGTCGATCCCGGTGCTGGCCGGCGCGATCACCATGCTGATCTGTGACCGCAACTTCGGCACGTCGTTCTTCGACCCGGCCGGAGGTGGTGATCCGGTGCTGTTTCAGCATCTGTTCTGGTTCTTCGGTCATCCCGAAGTTTACATCATGATCCTGCCGGGCTTTGGCATCATCAGTCACGTGGTTTCCACGTTCAGCAGGAAGCCGATCTTCGGCTATCTCGGCATGGCCTACGCCATGGTCGCGATCGGCGTGATCGGCTTCGTCGTGTGGGCGCACCACATGTTCATCTCCGGTATCTCGGTCGACACG